>JAQUYY010000233.1 GCA_028691575.1 Candidatus Gastranaerophilales bacterium | reverse complement strand
ATTATTTTTGTTAGAAAAAGGTAAAATGGAAGTTTGTTCTAAGAATAAAAAAATTGACTCAAGAGAACTGGAGAGTACTTTTAGGAGAATAGATAAGGATATTCAGATGAAATATCCTGTTTTTAAAGAGTTAAGAGAGAAAGGATATATTGTAAAAACCGCTTTGAAATTTGGAGCAGATTTTAGAGTGTATGAAAAAGGAAGAAAACCAGGAGAAGAACATGCTAAATGGGTTGTTTTTGTGGAGTATAGTTCTAGAAAAATAAATTGGAATGAATTTTCTGCAAAAAGCAGAGTTGCTCATTCTACAAAAAAGAAGCTTTTGCTTGCAATAGTAGACGATGAAAAAGATGTTACATATTATGAAGTTTCTTGGGCTAAAGTATAGTTGAATATAACAATTCTTTTAAATTAGAGAGTGGGCTTATGGAAATGGAATACGAATATGAAGATGATGCTTATATGATATGTCCTGTAAGAAAGGCTACCGAAGAAGAAAGAAGATTTCTAAAATGGTATAAGAGAAGATTGGAAAAAAAAGGGTTTAAAGTTCACTATCCCGCAACAGATACTGTGCAAGAAGACGAAACCGGAGGATATAGGATATGTATAGATCATTGCAGAGAAATAAGCAGGGCAAGAACAGTCCATGTCTACTGGAATAGGGAATCTATGGGTAGCCATGTTGATTTAGGAACCTCTTTACTCGAACACTATAAGAGGAGTATGGAAATTTTGTTGATAAATCGAGGGACTGTGAGGAAAATTGTTGAACAACAGAAAAAAGATGGACTAAAGAAGAGTTACGAAATGGTACTTTTACATTTAGACTCTATTGCAAAATCGAAAACAAGAGTAAGATAACAATATTTATAATTCAAGATTGTTTTTTTAAAATATGCCTGCTCAAGATACATCTAAAATAAAAGAGGATATTATTGAATTTCTAAATTCAAAAGGGCCAAGCCTCCCCGTTCATATCGCTCAAGGGGTTGGTTTAAATTCATTATTTACTTCTGCATTTTTATCCGAACTTTTCTCTGAAAAAAGATTAAAAATGAGCAATTTAAGGGTGGGGAGTTCTCCAGTTTATTTCTTACCAAATCAAGAACAAGGTTTGGAAAAATTTTCTAATCATTTGAAAAGTAAAGAAAAAGATGCATTTTTGAGAATAAAAGAAAAGCGAGTTTTAATAGATTCTGAACAAGAGCCTGCAATAAGAGTTGCTCTAAAATCAATAAAAGATTTTGCAATTCCTTTTGAGAAAGATGGGGAATTGTATTGGAAATATTTTCTCGCTCAAGAAGAAGTTGAACCTAAAGTAAATGTATCAGAAAAATTAGAAACAACTTCTTTGGAATTTGAAGAGACAGAACAAACACCCCAAATAATTAAATCCAAGAAAAAAACTAAAATCAAACAAGTAAAAAAAACAGGAAAACCTAAGAAAGGAAACGATAAATTTTTAGCGAGAGTAAAAGAATTTTTATCAAAAGAAAATATAGAGATTCTTGGTATAGAAAGTTTCAGCAAAGAAGGAATTGTTCTAAGGGTTAAGACAAATGAGGGGGAAAGGGTGTTTATAGCATACAATAAAAAGAAAATAGAAGAAAAAGATTTAATAAATGCCAACAAAAAAGCCGAAGAACTGGGATTAAAGTATCTTATTCTAAGCATTGGAGAACCTTCAAAAAAGATAAAAGAAATAATTGAAGCGGTAAAAAACCTTTCCGGAATGGAAAAAATAGAATAACAAATTTTAAAAACTCTCTAAAAGAGTAATTAACATGGGAAAGATAAAATCAAAGCTCGTGAAGAGATGCGCAAAAACCATTTTGAAAAATAAGGTGGCGCCAAGAGAAAAATTTGAAGAAAACAAAAGAATTCTAAGAAAAATTTTCCCAACCAAGAAATTGAGAAACCAAACAGCGGGTTACTTGACAAAATTAGACAAAAACGAGAAAAAGAGACTTAGCAGACTAAAAGTTTAGATAGAATAAGTAAAATGACTGAAAGTATAGATAAGGATAGTAACGTTGTATACATTGGGGATAAGCCTTTTATGAATTATGTTACAAGCGTAGTTATGCAATTTGTAACAAAGAAAAGAGATGAAGTCGTGATAAAGGCAAGAGGAAGATTCATAACCCGAGCAGTAGACGTCGCAGAGACTGCAAAAATAAGATTTCTAAATAATGTAAAAGTAAAAGTAAGCAATGTAGAAATAGGCAGCGAGGAATTTGAAAATAAGGAAGGGAAAAAAGTAAATGTTTCTATAATAGAGATTACGCTTAAAAAAGAATAATTTTTATCTATTTGCGTTTGGAATTTTTTGCTAACAGTCTCTTTATATCTTCTAGATTTTTATTGATTTTAACTATTTCTTTCTGTTTTTTTCTATTCAAGAAAAAATTGATTGTGTTAAAAATGATATACACCCCTATAGCTATTCCAACTGCTTGTAAGATGTTTACCAAAAAAGAAAGATTGTTTACTATTTCATTGGGGGCGGTGTAAAGGACATCTGCCGGGATAGCCATATTTGATTAAGGAGTATATTCTTTTTAAAACTAACCGAAATAACAAATCTTTTAAACGAAACCGGTTTCCTAATTTTGTCTCTGTAGCTCAGCGTTAGAGCGCTGCTCTCATGAATTTGAAAATAACAGGATTGTTCAAAGACATTCACGGAAACCGAAAGTTTCCAGTGTATGGATTTGTAAGACTTGAGAAAGGCAGAAGTCGGGGGTTAAACTCCCCTCAGAGACATTACCCTAAAAGGTAAACATTCCATAAAGAATTAAGCAGAAACAAATCTATCAAGAGCTACTTTTTCTCCCTTTTTTCTAGGGATAATGTGAAAATGCACATGTTTTACACTTTGTCCAGCCGATTCAAAATTATTATTGATTACATTAAATCCTTCGGATTTATGTTTTTTCATCAAAACTATTGCCGTGTTTTTTATGCAATCTAAAAGTTCTGTTCCTAAGCTAGAAGGCATGTCCAGAGCAGTTTCAAAATGCTTTTTAGAAATAATTAAACTGTGTCCTTCGATTATTGGATGTGCATCTGGAATAGAAAAAAAATTATCATTCTCATAAATTTTTGAAGAAAGAATTTCTCCTCTAGCAATTTTACAAAAAATGCATTCGCTAACCATCAAAAAAATAGAAAAAACAAGTTTAAAAATATATTGAAAAATAAAATTAATAAAACAAAGAAATTAAAGCTAATTATGAAGAAAAATTATAATCTTTTCTTCTTTGCAGCTTTTTTCTTTGCTTTTTTCTTTGCAGCCATTTTTTCACCTCTAATTTAATTGAAAGTATTAAGAATGCTTTATTTAAAAATTCTTCGGTAAAAAATAATTTGCGTAAAA
>JAQUYY010000232.1 GCA_028691575.1 Candidatus Gastranaerophilales bacterium | reverse complement strand
TTTATAATTCCGGTATTTTTTGTTGAATTTATAATTTCATCTAGAATTTTTCTGCAATTTGATACCTCCAGATACGAAAAATTAATATTTTTGCTGCGATTCTCAACATTTGCTTTTAAATAATCAGGTAACACGGGAGGATTGACGTTTTCTCTATCATCAAAGTTCATGGAAACATATACATTATCATATTTTGAAATAGTTTGTGCTAATTTTGCATCGATATGCTCGAGACCTTTTTGATGACCTACAAACATTAAATCAAATGCAATAGCCTCTACCCCGGATTGTTGAAGATATTCAATGGCATCTATATAAGCACTTCTATCCCATGGCCACATTCCAAATTTATCTTCCATTTCTTCCAAGCTATCGTCATCAATGGTAACAATCGCTATGTTTTCATTGGGTTTGGGTCTGTTTAAAGGTATTTCAACTCTTAAATCATAAGTTTTTGATTCAATTTGTGAGAGGAAATTGTCAAAATTTAGCATTTTTCCGATTATACTTAAAAAAGCCCCAATAATTATGGCTAATAATATATAATACAAGGACTTTACATTTTTATTTTTAAATGTGTTAATCAATTTTTTCATGATGTTCATGATTATCCTCATCTATTCAATAACTTCAACACAGCTAAAAGGAATTATTACTTTTCCATGCTCTTTAAAATTTACAAGTAATTTAATTGTATCAGGATTTTGGACATAGCGCAAAACATCTCCGATTGTTCCCGGGGGAATATTGCCCATGCCGTAATTCGAAGATGCTTTTTTATAAATAACTTTTTTAATTTTATTTGCCATTATGCAGTTAAAATTGAAGCAATTTGCTGTCCATCATTATTTGGTTCATTAATTTTAAAATTAGCGGATATTGTGATTTTTTCAAATTCTTTAATACTTTTGGTTAATCTATCGGGATTGTTTAAAAACCTGAGTAAACATTCTTCATTAATGTTCATTAAAAAGCTCCGCTAACTATTTAGTATAGTTATAATCTCAAATCTGGAACAAAAAAACATCTGCCATAAGGTCGATTTGTTTGGCTTATAAGGGTTTAAACCATCCTACAAAAAATGTATAAAATATGAATTCTATAATACATTTAAATGAATTCAAACAAAACGTCCTTGTTTAAAACAAGAACGTTTCTGATTTTTATTAAGGTTATTTTTTTACTTAGCAGATTTTTTTCTGCCTCTTCTTGAAAGTTTTTCTCTGTTTTCCTGTTGAATTTCAGGAGTAATATTCAAACTTTCTGCAATATCTTGAAGATAAGGAATATAATCATCTTTTGGAATATTTTGTTTTTCCAAAAGTGTGAAAATAATTTTAATCCCTGAAAGATTAATTCCTAACTCTCTTGTTAAATATTGAACAAATTTGCCACGTTCAATATCGTTCATTGAGTACACCCTTCTGTTTTTGGGAGATCTTGAAGGAACAAGAATATTCGCTTCATCATAAATTCTCAAAGTTCTTTGGTGAATTTTAAGAATGTCAGCCACTACGCTAATCGGAAACATTGGCTTGTCAGCACTAAGTGCTTGCGGATTTTTCTTCTCTTTTGTTAATGTCATAATAACACCTTTTTTTTTCTAATAACCAGACACACTTTATTTATACTATTATACTAAAATAAAAAATTAAATTCATTGCTTTTTTGTAAAGATTTTTTATTTATTTCTTTATTACAAAATAGCATTAATCCATGAGCTATTTCAATTCAGAACTATTTATATGTAAAGAAAAGTAACAATAAAATATCTTTAATATACATGACCTCTTAATTAACTATAAATTTTATTTTATTTACAACTATCCTTAAAAAATAAGTTAGCAAATATCTAAAAAATTTTCAAGTTTTTTTTTTAAGTTGACAAAATAATAAGTTTATAGACATTTATAAAAAAAAGATGTTAAAATATTTAGTAAATAAAGAAGCACTTTTTTTCATAAGGATAGAAAAGAAAAAAAATTAACAAATCAATTTATTTTATGATATTATAATGTCATAATGTAATTACGATTAAGGCTAAGAAATAACGGCACTGAGGGAGCAAATTTTAACAAGGGGCGAAAAAAGACTATGTACGTAAATAAATGCACAAAATGCGGCGCTGAGTTTGAGACAAAAAATCCAAAAAGAGTTATCTGTCCAAGTTGTCTATATCCTGATAGAAAGCCAATTATTGATGCACCTCCACAATCAGGCGGAGAGCAGCAATTACCGGGAAATCAAGAACAAGCAGAGAGACGGCCGTACTCGCAAGGTGAATATAACCAAAATAGGGGTTATAATGACAGAATGCCTAGGGATAACAATAATTTTAGGCAATCTGGCGATAATCGTCCATATAGAAATAATCAAGGCGGGTATAATAACAACCGTCCGAGTTATAACAGACCAAATGATAATCGTGGAGGGTATAATAATAACCGTCCTAATTATAACAGACCAAATGATGGTCAAGGCGTGTATAACAACAATCGTCCTAATTATAACAGACCAAATGATGGTCAAGGCGGATATAACAACAATCGTCCAAGCTATAACAGACCAAATGATGGTCAAGGCGGATATAATAACAATCGTCCAAGCTATAACAGACCAAATAGCGGTCAAGGCGGATATAATAACCGTCCTAACTATAATAACAATAATTCAGGATATAATAACCGAGGCGGATATAATAATAGAGGATCGGTTCGCCAAAAAAGCTTGTTGATTAGCAGAGAACAAGTTGCGCAAATAGAAGTTTTGTACAAACGTACTTTACCATTGCCAAACCCTGATATACACGAAGTTATCGGCCTGGAAATCAATTTAGAACCGACAAAAGTTTTCTTTGGTATAAATTTGGTAAGACAAAAAATGAAACTTCCCAAACTACCTTATCCGAAAAGAAAATTAGCTGTTTCCGCCGATCAGATGATGGCTGTTAAAAATTTATACGAACCTTTATTGCCATTGCCTCCTATCGGGTGTCATAAAATAATTGCAGCACAATTAAAAATGGATGAATGGAGAGTTCATGTCGGAATCGGACTTTTAAGAAAACAAATGAATCTTCCAAGATGGAACACAGAAAGAGAAGATGTTCCAGAGGCAATGAAAATACAGCAAAAACAATCAAAAGAAGAAGCAGAGGCATAAAACCTCTGTTTTTTCTATGGTATCTTTATATAAAGCAGAATTAGGGGAAATAGTATGAAATTTGCTTTTGTTATAAGATTTTTTCAACAAAAAAATTTTCATGGCGGTGGTGAAAAACTTTTTTCAAAACTGATTTTAGGATTAATTAATGATAATCATCAAATAGATATTTATTGCAGTAAATCAGATACAAAAGAGTGTTTTGGTATAAATAAAATAA
>JAQUYY010000231.1 GCA_028691575.1 Candidatus Gastranaerophilales bacterium | reverse complement strand
TTATGATATCTTCCTTGTTTATCTCTCTTTTTTTTATTTTTTTAGCTATTTCTTTGGTATATTCAAGTGCTTTTTTTTCATTACCTTGTTCTAAAATATTTTTTATTACATTATTCTGCAACTCTCTTGCAAGTTTGCACCAATCTCTTCTTACCATTTCAAAACCTCTTATTTTTAATTTTCCTTCTTTATCTATGAGGGCGTATTTCTTTTTTGCTCCTGTTTTCCCTGCACGAGTTGTAACCCAGAGTCCTCTTTTAAAGAAACCATCAAGTTCTAATTCCATATTTCCTGGAAGGTTGGAATTAAGCCCTTTGAGAAGTTCTTTTATTTCATTTTCGCTTTTATTTTTCATTAAAAATGCAATAGAATCTGTGTCGCCATAAATTATTTGATATCCTTTACTTTTTATTGCTTCAATAGCATCTTTATTGAATTTTCTTACAAACGCCAGTATTGCTGCGGAAGATTCCTTGGAATAATATCTTGCCCCAAAAAATCCAATATATCCATGTACGGAAGCAGAAAGGACTTTGAAAGCATTGCTTCTCGCTTTTGTAATTTGCGAAGGATTTTTTTTATATTCTTCCTTAAATTTTTTTCTCTTTTCAAAAATATCTTTTAGAATTTCAGGAAAAAATCCCGGTTTTTTTGAAAAATAATATCTCTTTTTTCCCTCATCGGTTTCTATTTCGGGAGATTCATAGCAATCTTTTTCTTTTTTTTCTAAAATTGTTCCTTTAGAGATATTCATTGATATTATTATGCTCGTATGCATTGAAGTGAAATCAAACATCGCAATATTTTCATACAATCCCGGAGAGGGTTCATACACGAAAGCTCCTTCAACTGGGCCGATTTCCCTTCTTTTCCCAATTTCATCATACATTGGTTTTTTTTCAGGTATTTCATTAAATCTTTCCAAGTTATGAAGGATATAGGATTCAACATACCTTGAAAGTCCCGCTCTTGAAACTTCAAATACCGGTTCTTGAACCGTTCTTGTAAATTCAAAAATGTCTGGCCAGAATTTTTCAAATAATCTTCTCGTTAAATCTGAATCTTGAATGCAGTATTCATAATATTTTTTCCATTCATCTTCTTTTATTTTTGAAGAATGTTTCAATTTGAAATCTGTTTTTGTTTCACCTAAAAATTCTTTTGAGATTTCATTTAATGTAAGAGTTTCTGATTGCATGTATTGGGCATAAGCCGTTTTTATGAATTTTATTAAATCTATGTGTACTATTCCATCTATTCTTCCTGAAAGATTTATACCTCTCGTAAATCGAGGCTGGCTGTCATCCAATCCCAAATTTAACTTCACATTATTTATTTCTGCTCTTGCTTTTATGTAGGGTAAATCAAAATTGTCTGAAAAATATCCCACCAAAAAATCTGGAGAAATTTCTTTTACAGTTTTAACAAATTTATCAAGAAGTTCTGCTTCGTCCTTAGCATATTCTACATATGAAAGACACTCCCTGGTTTCTTTTGAATTTCCTTTAATCTCTGAAGGGCAATTTCTAATTGCCTCTGAGGAAATTGCGCTTTTTTTAGGGTTTCCTTTCCATGTTATTATCTTTTTAAAGTTGTTAGAAACTAAAGAAACCATCAAAATTTCTCCCTTTCCTATTTTTATGTCATCTGTTTCAATATCATAGGCAAGAATTTTTGGATTAAATTCTTTTTTTTCAAGAGGTTTGTATTTTTTTAGTAGAATGCATTTATCAACATTCAAAAACTTTCCCATGCTTCCAAAATCTTCTGAATTGTCCAGCTCTTCTCCAGAAATTTCGTACCAGCACAAAGGGTTTATTTTTTTCTCTATAATATAATTTGTTATGAATCCTAAATCGTATCCTCTTCTTTTTTCTATTTCAGGAAAATTCAGCTTGTCTGCTATATCGTGCAAATCCTTGTAGTTTGTGGCAAAAATTTTTAGAGCTTTTACTGGTTTTCCTAAAAAATTTTTGTTGTGGAGTTCTACTTTTTCAACTTTTGTCTGTCTCCCTTTAACGTCAAGCTTTATTTTCTCTATTTTTGCGATTAGTTCTTTTATTCTCTTTTCAGGAGTTTTTTCTTTACTTTGGCCAAGCTTGGACGAAGTGGGCTTTGATGTTTCCTTTAGAATAGCCCAAATATAAATCGGGCACGTATCTATTATTGCCAATCTATTTCCCTTTTCATTTCTTCCAATAATCTTGATGTAGTTTCTTCCTTCAAAATCAAAAGAATCGTAATCAATTGGAATGAATGTAGTATCCATTTTATAGTTTATTTAAACGAGATTTTATTTTTGGTAAACCTTTTGAAGAAACGGTAGTGTGAGTTTCAGTTGTGTTTAAATGTGAATCTTTCAATTGTTTTAAATAATGCCTTATCTCTTCTAATTTTTGACTATAAAAATCATCGGGAATTTCTACATTGTCATACAGTTCTTGAATCTTAATTATTGCTTGTTCGAGACCAGACCACCTTGTTTCTATTTTGATATCTCTTAATTCTGCCCAATCAACAAATTCAAAATGTGCTGCAAATTTTTTTTTAGCTTCTTGTTCTTTTCCAAGTTCAGTCTTAAATAAATATGCTTCTCCATGTTCATACTTCTCATCCATTAGTTGATATCCTAATGTTTTTCCAAAATCACGTGCAAATCTATCATTACATCTATTCTTGAAAACAACTAAAATTTGTCCTCTTGCATATTTTGGTTTATATTCCATTAAATAAGATATTCAAGAGGGTTTTTATATTTTTAAGAGGGATTTATGCTCAAACTCAGGGCTTCCAAAATGTTTAAATACTCCTAATTAGTAGTTACATTATGGTACGAAAAGAACTTTTAGAACCGATATTTAAGAAATGTCTTAATGACAAGATAAACTTATTTGAAAATGTTTCTGGCAAATTAGAGATGAAAACTTTTGCCGATAGAGGCTCTGGAGATTACATTGCAGAGGTTTCTTTTAATTTTGGAGGGCCTTTTCGTAAAAAAATAAAAACTTGGGGTTATGATACTAGAAAAGAAGCAGAAGAAGAATCAGTTGAGAATGCTGTGAAATATTTGGAGAGAGCCGTTTATCCTAATTTGGTTAATTATGATAAGCAAAAAGGAGAAATTACTCTAATTAAGTCTTTTAGAGAGGCTCAATAAGATATTTATATTTCTTAAACGTGGATTTTTTATGGGATTAAACATAAGGGAAATCATACCTCGCAGAGAAATAGACTTTTCTGAACTAAAAGAAAAGATTGTATGTGTTGACGCTTTTAACAGTCTGTATCAGTTTTTATCTTCTATTAGGCAATATGATGGAACTCCTTTAATGGACAGCAAAAAAAGAATAACGAGCCATTTATCCGGTATTTTTTATAGAAATAT
>JAQUYY010000230.1 GCA_028691575.1 Candidatus Gastranaerophilales bacterium | reverse complement strand
GGTGATATGTCTCAACATGATTACGATATTACAACGGCGGACGCAAATACCGGATCGACCATGAGGGCGGCCATCAATGCAGCATTTCAGGCCCTCGCGGGGAACAACTCCGGGGCCACGGAACCGGCGACGAAATACCCTTACATGTGGTGGGCCGACACCACGAGCGGATATTTGAAACAACGGAACGCGGCAAATTCGGCGTGGATAACCGTAATGCTGCTGGCTACGGCGCGCATGTCAAATTCGGACGCCTGCGACGGCTTCCACGCTTCCCAGACACCAGCAGCTAACCAAATCCCAGTATTGAATTCAGCCGGTAGATTAGTGCTTGATGGAGCTGATGATGGTAGTTCTAAGATACAAACTGGTGGAGTGATAAAAGCAGGTGGTTTAAAACTTTCTGACACAAATGAAATTAAATGGGGCGATGGAAGCTGTAAAATATCAGGAAGCGGAAGCACGGACATAATTACACTTACCGGCAATTTAAGCATCAAAAACATCTACGGAGCGGGACTTGCAGTAAACAATTATTCTGGCGCAAATTCAATTGGTGAAAATATATGGATAGGTGGAGGTGGAACAAGCTCTATTGGCGAGTCTGGAGCAACTTATAAAGGTAGCGGCAACTTCGCAGCGGGGACTTCTGCACTTTATTTTGCTACAACTGCTTATTGGAATACTGCATCAGGCTATGCCTCATTATATGGAATAACAATAGGGCATGCCAATACAGCAGTAGGTTACGCTGCCGGAAGATTTATCGCAGGCGGAAGTGTATTAAATACTATATCTACAGGTTCACTTTATCTAGGAGCAGCAACAAAAGCTGGCGCAGACGGAAACACAAATGAAATTGTAATAGGGTTTAATGCGACTGGCATGGGTTCTAATAGCGTCACGTTGGGGAATGCCTCTATTACAAAAACTATATTAAGAGGCAATACACTTATAAGGACAACTATTGATAACGACGTAGATGCTTTACAAGTTAACGGTTCTATCATAGCTGCCTCTACTGAAAAGAGTATAAAACTGGACCCAACTACTAATTTACCAGCAATAACTATAACAAGTGCCGATTTGGGACAAGTCCATTTATATATGGGAGGAGCTTCAAATCCTGCTACAGCAGGAATATCTTTTTCAGATAATGCTCGAAAATTATGGTTTAGAACAGAATCAACAGAAAGGTTAGCTATATTACAAAGTGGTCGCATTCTTGCAGGTCCGATATTACCTACTGACAACGGAGTAGATGCTTTACAAGTCAACGGTACGATAGCGTCAACAGGCTACAAATTATCCGCGCTTAATACCGCTCCCGCCTCTGCTTCCGCTACTGGAACACTGGGAGAGATTAGGATAACGGCAGATGCAGTTTACATCTGTACGGCGACAAATACATGGAAGAAAGTTGCAATAGCGACTTGGTAAAGGAGATAACCAGTGGCGATAACGCAATCATACGATTTCCAGGGCGTGACAATCAGTAACGCTTACATTCGTGTTGACCGGGTATTCGGTGGGAAAAGAGAGGGCTGGAACAGCGTTGTATCCGTCTACGCCTCGCAAGAAGCGTCGGAAACGTGCGCGCCTCTTGAGCAGCTCAACCAATCGGCACCATACGATGATGGCGAGATGAATCCGTACAAGAAGCTATACGCGGCGCTGAAGGCCGAAAAATTCAAAGAGGCAACTGATTGCTGAGAAAGGAAAAAACATGGACGAATTAGTATTACGCCTGACTGCGAACGAGGTAAACGCGGTGCTGTATTCGCTCGGAAAACAACCGTATGAAGCCGTTGCAGAACTCATCGGGAAAATCAACGCTCAGGCCATGGCGCAAATCCAGGAGAGGTCACAACCCGCAACGGCTGACGTGTTGCCGTTCCCTGGCGCACAAGGATCACAGGATGGATAATGACGTCCGCGAATGCCCTGCTGATTGCCCGGCAAAGGGTAGTGGCGCATTGGCCCATGTGGAAAACCCTGATTGCGTCTGGAGGAATTACCCAGCGGAGGACAGCCAAGAGGGCAAGAAATGACCTGTAAACTACGTTGCCCTCTGAACGGGCAGATGTGCGATGACTGTATGAATGACGAACACCCGGCAGATGGACCGGATACTGCCATGTCGCGCGAAGATGATGATTGGGATTGCAATTTCAGCATCATCCCACATGGCGCGGGAACCTGGGGAATATGAAATGCCGGAATTGCGGAGGGTCTGACTTCTGGGAGTCGTCAAGGGTGGCTGGCCTGTTCGTTTGCCGGATATGCCACCCCCCGGCTCCGGGCGCGGAGAGGAAACAGGATGGAGAATCGTTACAAAATTAAGGTTAGGTGTTCTAACTGTATCTGGTATCAAACGAGGTGGCAACAGTGCCTCAAGACCGGTGCCCCGACAAACAGAAATTGTAGGTGCCTTGACTGGCGCGACATCAACGAGGATGAGCTATGATGAGGATTAGCGAGCGAGGCTTGCATCTCCTGAAAAAATGGGAGGGCATCCGCCTCAAGAAATACAAAGACGTCGCCGGGAAGTGGACTATCGGCGTCGGGCACCTCATTACCCGCGAGGAGCTGATGGGCGGGAAGTTCGACAACGGCATCACCTCGTCGGAGGCAATCACTTTGCTTATCCGGGATGTGCGCCCGGCGGAGTCGGCGGTGAACCGTCTAGTGAAGTGTCACCTTCTCCAACATAGATATGATACGCTGGTGTCGTTTGTCTTCAATGTGGGCGAAGGAAATTTCCAAAAATCCACTTTGCTCCGGAAACTGAACGCATGGGATTATGACGCGGTGCCGAAAGAACTCCGGAAATGGGTATATGCCGATGGGAAGAGGTCCAAGGGGCTCATCAACCGGCGCGAGAATGAAATAAAGCTATGGCGCGGAGAATTGGGTAAGGGCTAGGTATAGGTTGCCCTTCAAAACACGCTCACAGGGCAAATATGGAAGCCGCAACCGTGAACCCGCATAAATAGTGGGTTTACAAAGGAGCCAACATGAAAAACTGGAAATCAACGCTTTTCGGTGGAATCACAGCAGCAGGTATCGGCCTGGCGCAGCACGGAGAAGGTATCCTGTCAGCCATTGGACAGGTGCTGGCCGTTGTCGGCCCGATTCTGCTCGGCATTTTCGCGAAGGATAGCAACGTAACCGGAGGCACAGTACAGCAGTAAAAACGGAAGGCCCCTCACATCGGGGGGCCTTTTTTGTTATGGCACTATGCTAACGGTGCCAAAGGGGGCCGTCCCCGGGAACCGAAAAGTGAATAATCTCCCCGCCCCTCTCCGGAGGGGCTTCACTTTTTCACCAGCCCACGAATACGATCCCGCCAGAACCGCCAGTATCAGCACCAGAACCAATGTTTTCAC
>JAQUYY010000229.1 GCA_028691575.1 Candidatus Gastranaerophilales bacterium | reverse complement strand
TAGATGATTTTGCAACAAATTCTGTCAAAGCAAAAATAGAAGCATTTATAAGGTTGGGCTGATGTATAAAATTATCGTTGATGCAGGAACAAGCTGGAGCAAGGTTTTTGAATTAAGTTCAGAGCTTTTAGATAATCCTAATTGTATTCTTAAAGATTTTTTTATCAATAAAAACGATTATGTTTTTAAATCCGCCAATGATGAGAAATTTTTCGGCAAAATATACTTAATTCCAAGCATAGAGCTTAATAGGCAAAATATACTTTTTGATTATGCAACGGGACATATGGTGAAAAACAAATTAAAAAATTCACAAAATTTTGAAAATGAAATAATTTCACTTGCATATGGCGCAAAAAAAATATTAAAAAATCTTGATAATGCAATAATTATGGATATCGGGAGTCGTGATACAAAGTGGGTGAAGTTTAAAGATAATAAATACAGTGATTTGGACTGGAATACAAATTGCGGAAGCGCTACCGGTGCAACTGTTGAAATGCTTTTAAAATATTACAATGTTGATGCCAATGAGCTTGAAGTTCAGGACAAAAAATTTGCCGTAACCTGTGGGGTATTTGGTATGGAAAAAATTATGGATGCAGTTGCTAACGGAGTTGATGTAAAAATTGCTATTTCTCAATATATAAATGGAATTGCCTACAATGCCTGGAATTTTGCCAAAAGACCTGAAAAAATATACTTGTCAGGTGGTTTTTGTAAAAATGAATGTTTTATAAATTCACTGAGAAAATACTGCGAAGTAGAAATTTTAGGACGATTTGTTTTATTAGAAGGACTCTATTGAGCCAATAAATAATCTGTTTCAGGCGTTTCTGTTACAGTAATTTTACCGTTTTTATAAATATCTATGCGTAAAATATCTTCTCCAACGGTATTATCACCGGAATCGCCATTTACATCGACATAAACAGTTGCAGGATCCGTTGCAAATGTTGTATAAAATCCCCACCATTTTTGACCGTTTGAAGTCATGAAATTTGCTTCATCATCAGGAGCAGTCAAACTCTGAGAACAATCAACCGTCGAAACTGTATTTACTTTACTTGTAAAGTTGTCACAAAAAAACGTTGCATCAGTAGCATTTTCAAAATCACCGTCAGGATATATGGAATCATCCTGTATAAGTTCTGCAACAGCTTGCTCAACTATTTTATAAGCTGATTTAAAAAGATATTTTTTCTTATTTGGCAATAAATCAGTCAAAGAAGGAGCAATCATAGATGCAATTACACCCATTACCAAAAGACAAATTAATAATTCGGGTAAAGAAAAACCTTTTTTCATTTTAAAACTCCTGTTTTTTTAAATTATAACATGCAAATTACTGTTAAGGGAACATTTGAATAAAAAATATGTCATAATTTTAATGAGTAGCATTTATACCCTTAGGAGATTTATGAAGAAGAAAACAGTATCATGTATATCATTAGTTCTTTTAGCTTTTTTTATGCAATGTTTTTGTTTTAAGAACAGTATTTATTGTATGCCAAGTGGAATTTATTCAACAGCAGCAATAAAAATGCGAATAGTAAAACATTCTCTGGAACATGGAGTAGACCCTCATTTAGCATTAAGTGTCGCAAAGCAGGAATCTAATTTCGACAGAAAAGCGAAAAGCAGAGTCGGCGCAATTGGAGTTTTTCAGTTAATGCCACAAACCGCAAAGTCTTTAGGAGTTAATCCTTATTATTTAAATCAAAATATTAAGGGTGGAATTATGTATTTAAAAATGATGAAAAAAAAATTCGGTTCAAATGAACTTGCATTAGCTGCATATAATGCAGGTCCGGGTGCAGTTGAAAGATATCGTGGCATACCGCCATATAAAGAAACAAAAAATTATGTAAAACGAATAATGAATTTTTATCATCAATATAAGAAAAATCCCGAGCCAATAGTATCAAAACTAAAAAAAGAAATGTCTTTAGCTCAAGGTTAAAAGATTATCCAACCAATTGGATAATCTTCAATTGCTTTGATGCCAAAACTAATCATAGATTTTGAATATATAGCAAGCAAATATAATTTTTTCTCAATCTGTTCATCATTAATAGGCATTTTTCCAGCCCCAAAAGTCGGAACATTTTTTTTGTTACGTTTGAATTATTTATTCTTGAAATTCGCAAAATAACCTCTATTTTGTTCTTAAATCACATAAAATTTATTATAGTATAGGGAAAATAGTTATGAATTATCAAAATTTAAATAAATTAAGATTTGTTATTTTGCACTAAATATGTTTACGAATATTAACAATAGAATTTCAAACATTTTGCACTCGCAAATTGTGAAAAATTTTTAAATCTTTACCAAAAGTTAATAATTAATATTTTTAAAACAATTTTTTTGTTTGGTATTAGCCTATTTGAGCAATCTTTTTTTTCTATCAGCAATTAAAATTATTATTGTGATTGCAATTAAAACTTAAAGGGTAAAAAATGATATTAAATAAGATTGAAATTCAAGAAAAGCAAGCTTTAGAACCAAAATCACATAATTTTATTTCTGAAAAAACTAAAAAAATAGCCGTAATATCTGACCAAATAGCGGGTGGAATCGGAGGGGCCGAAAGCATTTTATTTGCTTTATATGAGCTTTATCCCGATATCAAAACTTATACAACTGTTTTTGACAGTAATATTTTTCCAAAAAAATATAAAAATATGAATATCCAAACTACCTGGATTCAACAAATGCCTTTTGCAAAAAACAAATATAAGGTTTATTTCCCTTTAATGCCCATGGCAATCGAAAGTTTAGATCTACAGGAATATGATGTTTTAATTTCTTCTCATCATTGTGTCGCAAAAGGAATAATTCCCCGTCCAGATGCTTTTCATATCTGTTATTGTCATTCTCCCGCAAGATATATTTGGGATTTGTACTGGACTTATTCAAAACTAAATAATTTTAATATTGTTCAAAAAATAATAACTTCTTATCTCTCTCATTACCTTAGAATGTGGGATTGCTCTTGTTCTAATCGGGTCAGTTTATTTTTGGCAAACTCAAATTATACGGCATCCAGAATAAAGAAATTTTATAACAGAAACTCGGAAATCCTCTATCCTCCGGTTGATACAGAAAAATTTAAACACCAATCTTACGGTGATTATTATTTAATGGTCGGAAGATTGGTTGCCTATAAAGGTTATGAACTTGCAGTAGATGCTTTTAACGAAAATGGCAAAAAACTTGTTATTATTGGAGATGGAACAGAATACAAAAAATTAAAATCAAAAGCAAATGATAATATTATTTTTTTAGGAAGAGTTTGTGACGAAATTCTTAAAGAATATATGAATAACTGCAAAGGTTTCATTTTTCCCGGCAAAGAAGATTTCGGCATGGTCATGGCAGAAGCTCAAGCAGCCGGAA
>JAQUYY010000013.1:11115-16039 GCA_028691575.1 Candidatus Gastranaerophilales bacterium | reverse complement strand
ACATTCTTTTAGAATTTCCCCTGAAACAGGACCTGCCAGCATGTCAATTTGTGCATCAGGGTATAATTTTCTTAAATTCCTCAAAAACGGAATCGTAAGAATAGTATCACCTATAAATCTGTATCTGACAACAAGTATTTTCATTTTATTTCAGCTCTTTTAGTAAATTTTCTACATCTAAATCTATGTGCATTTTTAATGTGAACACAGGAATTTTTATATTTATTTCTTTTAAAATACCGCAAACTTTTACGGCATCTTTTTCCGTTGTAATTAGTGCTTCAGCCCCATTTTTCAGTGCTTCTGCAATTAAATTCTCTATATTTTCTTTTGTATATAAATAATGATCCGCAAATGTTTTTGTATACATTAGCTGAGCATTAGTGTTTTCAAGTGTTTTAAAGAAATATTCGGGTTGTGCTATAGCAGTAAAAGCGCCAATTTTTTGAATATCAACGGGAGTATTAAAATCCTGAATGTCATATATCCTAAAAGGCTTCATATTACAGATAAAAACAGGTTTTTGGTATTTTTCTTCAAAAATTTCTTTATATTTGTTAATTGTTCGCTCAGTTTCAAAAGTTAACGGTAATTTATTCATTAAAATAATTTTATCGGCTCTTTTTATTTGTTCCAAAGGCTCTCTCAGAGGACCTTGTGGGAGAAGATTATCGTTACCGAACCACTTGTGGCAGTCTATAACCAAAATATTTAAATGCCGCCCCAATTTCAAATGTTGAAATCCGTCATCCAATACAATAATTTCGCTGTTAAATTTTTCAACAGCTGTTGAACCTGATTTTATACGATTTTTGCCTGTTATAATAGGAATTTCTTTAGTGTTTGTTGCAAACCAGTATGGTTCATCTCCTGCCATATCGGCTGAATGAAAAATATTTTTGCCATCAGAAATAATGTTGATTTTTGAAGTAGATAAATCTCCGCCGTAGCCTCTGCTTAATATTGAAACTTCTTTATTCAAATTGTTTTTAATATAATTTGCGATTTTTGCCGTTATTGGGGTTTTTCCTGTTCCTCCGGTTGTTAAATTCCCGATAGAAATTGTATAGGCAGGAAGATAAGTTGTTTTTAAAATACCTTTATTATATAAAAAATTTCTTGTTTTTATTATGCCTAAATAAGCCAAAGAAAAAGGCTTTAAGGCAATCAAAAGTGCTTTTTCTTTATTGGTATAAGTTTTTTTGTAATGTAAACTGTTAAAAAATTCTTTCATTTTAGAACATCAACCTAAATAATAAAAACCTTTTATTTAATTTTTCTGAAAACAGCTTCATATTTTCAGATGTTGTCGCTGTATCTTTTAAAATTGCTTTTAATTTAATTTTTTCTTCTTCAGAGAGGTTATTAAAGTTATCTGCCAGTTGAGAAAATTTATCCAGTGATTTGTTTAAATTAACTACAGTACAATCAATTTTTGATTTTATGGCAGGATCTTGAGCAGTTTCATTTAAGAAAACAGAAATTTCCGATAAATTTTTAACGGTTTCGTTTATGTATTTAAAGGTATCTTCAGCATTTCCATTTTCTAAAACATTGTTTAAAGTAGAAGAAATTTCACCGACAGATTTTGTTGCCGAAATAAAATTATCTTTAAATTCGGGATCTGCAACAATATTATTAATATTATCGGTTAAAATAGTTATTTTACCGGTTAATTGTGTAGCCATAGCGGTCACATCTTCAATTTCGTTTTTTGAAACCTCAAGAAGTGCAGAAGCATTGTCAAGTGTGGTATTTGCTTTTGCAGTAAGCAGCTTGACATTATTTAGGGTTATTTTTAAATCCTCAATAGTGTCATTTGATAAAATTTCATTAATTCTTTCGTTTGTTTCATTCAGAGAGACGGCTGTTTTAACTTGAATATCAAAGAAATCTTTTAATCTGAATGGTTCTACAATTGTATAGTCACTTTGATATTTCGGAAGACAGACAGTAACTTCTTTTGGCGGAGTTATTCTTAATTTTGCATCTTTTTTGTTTTCTTTAATTATAGAAGCCTCAAAAACATCCGGCACAACAACTCCCGGTTTTGTTACAATATAACCGATTTTATAAGCAAATTTTGTTGAAATACTGCTTTTTTGCAAAATAGATAAGGCACTTGTATTAACAATTTCCGTTGATTTGATTGATCCTATTTTTATATAATCGCCTTCAACAAACATGTCGACATCAGAATTTTCAAACAAAACTTTTTTTGAATTCGGAAAAATAGGAAGATATAAATATCTTTTCTTTGGAGGGGTTATTTCCAGGAATTTTTCACCGATTATTCCTGATTGCTGAATAGAAATTTCAGATGCATTGGGAATTGAAATATTAGGCTCTGTTATTACGAATTTTACTTTAACATAGCTTTCATCAGTAGTTATTACGGGAGCTGTTTCTTCTATTTGACCAATTCTAATGCCCATCATTTGAACAGCAGAACCTGGGCGCATACCGTCAATGTCATTGAAAAGAACTTCTATTCTTTTTCCTGCCGACATTGAACGTCCTTTTAGCCACAATAGTGAACTTATTAAAATTGCTATTGCTACCAGTGTTAATATTCCAACTTTTACCGCTGATGATTTTCTCATGTGCATTCTTTCTTTTTGTTAATTTAATTATACTAAAAATTATTTTTTTAACAAAGTAATCTTATTTTCCGGCTGTAGTAAGCATAGGTCCTTCTCTTTTGGCATTTACAAATTGGTAAGCATAAGGATTGTCAGTTGTTAACATTTCTTTAGGCTTTCCTTTCCAAACAATTTTTCCTTCATACAGCATAATTACATCATCTGCTGTTCTTTGAATTGTTGACATTTGGTGAGTTACAACTATCGAAGCTGCTTTCGTTTCTTCTTTTAAGCAAACGATATAATCTTCTATAACGGTTGATGATACAGGATCTAAGCCTGCAGTCGGTTCATCATAGAGAATAATTTTAGGATTTGTAACAATTGTTCTTGCAAAACTTACTCTTTTTTTCATTCCGCCGGAAAGTTCACTCGGATATTTATCTTCTATTTCTTCCAGACCAACTGTTTTAAGCTTTTCTTTAACTATTTCTTTCAATTCTTTTGTTGAATATTTATTTTTAAAATCTTTTCTTTCTTTTAGGGCAAAAGCTATATTATCAAAAATATTTAATGAATCAAAAAGAGCAGAATACTGAAAAACCATCCCAATATTATCATCGCCCAAAAAAATGTTTCCGGAATCTTGTTTTAAAAGTCCGCTGATGATTTTCAAAACAGTACTTTTCCCGGAGCCGCTAAACCCAACAATAGCTAGCGTTTTTCCTTCTTTTACCCATAAAGAAATATCATTTAATACAACTTTGTCATCAAATTTTTTAACTACATTTGTAAATTCAATCAGATTTTTCATATTTTTTCCTTATTCAAAAAACATTAATGATAAAATATAATCTGCAATAACCATGCTTACAAAAGACCATACAACAGCTTTTGTTGTGGCTTTTCCGACATCAATTGCACCGCCTTCCGTTCTATAGCCGATGGCAGTACACATCAAGGATATTAAACCTCCAAAAATAAAGGCTTTTAAAACACTTACCCAAACATCTTTTATGGATAAGCCCATCCAGACAGAATCTATAAAAACTAAGGTATTTATTTCAGCTGTAGTTTTTGCAGTAATAAAACCTCCAAAAATCCCGACAATATTGGCCAAAATAATTACGAACGGCATTGTAAATGCTCCTGCTAAAAATCTTGGAACAATTAAATATTCAATAGGATCAATTTTTAAGACTTTCATGGCATCTATTTGTTCTGTAACTTTCATAGTGCCGATTTCTGCTGCCATTGAAGAGCCTACAAATGCTATTACTGAAAAACAGCCCATAATTGGACCTAATTCCCGAACGATTGCCAGACCGATTAATGCTCCGACATAATTTTCAGCACCTTGTTTTGCCATTTCCGAAGCTATTTGAAGAGAAATTATCATTCCTGTAATTGCTACCATAACAAGAGTCATAGGCAAAGCTTCAATTCCAAATCTTGCAGATTGTTCAAAGAATTCTTTTATATTAATATCTTTTTTCAATATGTATTTTATAGATTGTAAAAAAACTTTTCCTACATGACCTAAAGTATCGAACCAATCAATAAATTCGCTATTAAAACGTTTTAATAGCTTATAAGTCCAGGTTTGTTTAAAGATAGCTTGCACTTGAGTCATTTTTGAAAATCTTTTATTATATTAATTGATAAAATTATATCAAAAAAGGAGATGAAGGCACAAGTTATACTGATTTTAAAATAATACAGAAAGGAAAAACTCCCTTTTGGGGAGTTTTTGTCCACTCTTATATTTATAATCAAGTTATTGGTTTTAGCTATTAAGCAGAGAATGTTTTGAATGATGTTTCGATGTTCTTTTGGATAACTTTTTTAACAGCTTCAACTTCAGTTTGTACAGCTTTATGTTGAGTATCCACGTTATTTAATTCAAGTTCCATTTTTTTATCAATTGCTTCAACTCTATTCATTTGAGTTTCATATTCTGCAGTAGCAATAGCATCGTTACTTGTATCTAAAGATTCTTTAATGTCGGTAGTTGAACCTATTGATACAGCTGTAGGATCAACGCCGCCTTCTTGTTTAAGCTCATCAAATTTACCATCGGCATCAAATGAACAATCGCTTGTCTTATAGATTACATAAGATCCTTTTTTTACGCCGTTTTCAATAGCTTCTTTGTCAGTAGCATCACAATCACCAAGTACTCCATCAGCATCTCTGTATAATATAGTATAACCGGCAGAGTCTAATGATGTTGAGTCTAGTTGATTCCAAGAAGCAGTTCCATCACCATTACCGTTTTGTACATAAAGGTTTGTGTCAGAGATTTTTGCTGTGTACTCACTAGAAATAGATTCCATTTCATA
>JAQUYY010000013.1:0-11105 GCA_028691575.1 Candidatus Gastranaerophilales bacterium | reverse complement strand
TCTTTGTCAATAGAATCACAATCTCCGAGCTTTCCATCAGCATCTCTATATAGTATAGTATAACCGGCACTTGCTAATGATGAGGCATCTAGTTGAGCCCATTCAGACGCACCAAGATTAGTCGCTGAAGGTACTTGTACATAAAGATTTGTATCAGAGATTTTTTCTGTGTAATCACTAGAAATTTGTTCCATTTCATAAGCTAATTTTAAACGTCTTTGGTTAATAATTTGACCTTTTAATTCTAGATCACTTTGTCTTGAAGTTAACATTAATAATCTTGCTTGACTTGCTGCTAAACCCATCTTGATTCTCCTTATACTTATTTACTTAATTACTTCTTACTCTTATATAAAAACACAGAGTATATAAAAATTTCATAAAAAGTATATACTGTTACATTTCGTTACAATCATGTAAACATGGATACAGCATGGGTTTGGCATGTATTGGGATATGATTAAATCACAGCTTGTTTTAAGTTTTATATATTATTTTTTTCTAATTTATATATAGAATTAAAAACAATAAAATCGCCCTTTTTTACGCCTATATCTTTTGCGATGATATTGCATTTTGCCATTAAAAGAAAATAAATGTTTCTGTTTTTAACGGTATTTAGCCCTTCATAGTTGCCTTGACCTTTTGAAATTATTAAATCAGCATTATTATAGTATTCTAAAAACTCATCTGAAACAGCTTCAAGCAGAGTTCCCGGGGCATTATCTCCGTTTGTAATTATATTTGCAATTTTATCAATACCGATAAGTTTTACATCTTCCATTGTAGAATCGTTTAAAATAGGCGATTGCCTTACCGCATAAGTTAAATTCGGATGATTAATTGTTTCTATAAATAATTTGTCAAAAACGATTTCTCCTGTGTTATCGCCAAGATACAGCACTTTTTTAGCTTTTTTAAGCTCTTCAAAAAGTTTTGCCGAATGATTAATCGCATAATCAGTAGATAAAACTGTTTCAATAGTTTTTTCTATATTAATGTCATGAGTTGGGCCAAAATCTATGATATTGCCTGCAATAGCGAGTTTCAGGGCAATTTGAAAAGGATTTTTTGAAGTATTTATTAAATTTTTATATTCATCATAATAAGATATAGCTTTTTGGTTAAATTTATCTTTTACTTCCTTATAGGGGTCTTGATTATAAGATATTTCTCTTACCAGCCTGTGCAAATCCCGATTTATTTTCAGGGGAGTTACATTATAATCAATTTCAGAATAATATTTTAATACGGCTCTAATTACATTTTCCTGGTGTTTTTTATCAATCAGACCTGATTTAAATACATTTAAAATGCTGTTAATCATACATGGCACACAATCAAAATGGGTTTTCATATTGTTCCTTTCTTTTTTTAAGGTAATATTTATATAAGGTCATTATACTTTACTAAAAATTATTTATAAAACCCTCTTTTGCAAAGGAGAAACAAATTATGGAAAAAACAAGATTAATCGTAACCATTTCAGGAAATGACAAGGTCGGCATTGTAGCTGCTTTTGCTAAGGTTCTTGCTGAAATGAACGTAAATATTGAAGATATCAGACAATCTGTTATGAAAGATAATTTTGTGATGTTTTTGATGGGAGATATTTCAAAATGTCAAAAATCCTTTCAGGAAATTAAAAACGCCCTAATTACTCAAGGAGAAGAACTTGGAATGGAAGTTTGGGTTCAAAGAAAACAAATTTTTGATAAAATGCACACAATTTAGAATTATACCATCACAAAGGAAATAAAAATGAGCGGACTTAGTACGGATTATATTTTAGAAACAATAGAGATGATAAAACAGCATCATCTTGATATCAGAACGGTTACATTGTCAATCAGTTTAAGGGATTGTATAAATTCAAACATCAAAAAAACAGGTATAAATATTTATGATAAAATCACAAGATTGGCGGAAAATCTTACTCCAATGGCAAAAGAATTGGAAGAAGAATACAGTATTCCTATTATAAATAAAAGAATTGCAGTAACGCCGATTTCTATAATAGGTGAAAGTGCCGATGAATATGATTATGTTTATTTGGCAAAAAAATTAGATGAAGCCGCAAAAGCTGTAAATGTTGATTTTATCGGCGGATTTAGTGCTTTGGTTGAAAAAGGCTGCACAAGAGGCGATAGTGCATTAATTAGTGCAATACCGGTTGCACTTAAAGAAACTGACAGAGTTTGTGCATCCGTAAATTTAGCCACATCAAAAGCAGGAATTAATATGAATGCTGTTGAAAAAATGGGGCATATAATTAAACAATGTGCTCAATTAACAGCGGATAAAAATGGTTTAGGCGCAGCAAAACTTGTTGTATTTTGCAATTCTCCCGGCGATAATCCGTTTATGGCAGGAGCTTTTCACGGATATGGCGAGCCTGAATGCAATTTAAATATCGGTGTGAGCGGTCCGGGGGTTATTCGTGCAGCTGTTGCCTCATTACCTGACGATGCTGATTTTGGCGAAGTTGCAAATAAAATAAAAAGGACAGCTTATAAAATTACCAGTACAGGTGAATTAATCGGTAGAGAATTGGCTCAAAGATTAAATGTGCCGTTTGGTGTAATTGATTTGTCTCTAGCTCCAACTCCTGCAATCGGAGATAGCGTAGCTAATATTTTAGAAGCTATGGGATTGGAAAGATGCGGAACTCACGGAACAACAGCTGCATTAGCTATGCTTAATGATGCTGTAAAAAAGGGCGGAATTATGGCATCCTCTTACGTTGGCGGACTTAGCGGAGCATTTATTCCTGTAAGTGAAGATGCAGGAATGATAGAAGCAGCTAAATTAGGTGCATTAACTATTGATAAATTAGAAGCAATGACATGTGTATGTTCAGTCGGGCTTGATATGATTGCAATTCCCGGCAATACTCCTGCTGAGACTATTTCGGGCATGATAGCAGATGAAATGGCAATAGGCATGATAAATAAAAAAACAACCGCAGTAAGATTAATTCCTGTTCCAAATAAAAAAGTAGGCGATTATGCCGTATTTGGCGGACTTTTGGGCGAAGCTCCCATTATTTCGGTAAACAAATTTTCTTCTGAAAAATTTATAAAAAGAGGCGGCAGAATCCCTGCTCCTATTCACAGTTTGAATAATTAGTTTCTGTCATTGCGAGAAGCGAAATATTTGCAGAAGCTGGAGTCTGCGGATTTGCAATAAAGTCTGGAAACAGACAAGCGAAGCCGTTTATTGCAGAGTATTTCAAGATAGCATGGCGATAAAGCAATTTAAAAACAAAAAAGCCACTAGAATAGCAATCTAACAGCTTTTTAGTATAAATTTAAAAAAACTAGTCTTTTTTAACAGCTTTTACAATTGCACCGATACCTGCACCAAGTCCTGCGCCTATTGCAGTTGGAATTCCAACAAAAATAGCAACACCTGCCGCAATTCCTGCAGTAAATTTTACAGGAGCTGTTTTAAAGGTTTCTTTGAAAAATTGGTTTATTCCTTTTATTTCAAAACCTTGTTGTTCGAAAGAAGTTATAATTTCTTTAGCTGCATCAGCATTTGCCAATGCCTTTTTTATTTGATATCCACCAATTGCAGTTGGTACAATAATTGACGCAGCGCCAACACCGGCACCGATTTTTGCACCTGTTGCAACTGGGGATGATTTTTTGTCTTGATTAGATTTTCCAAATGATATTGCTGAAATTTGCATTTATATCTCCTTTTTTGATTTTAAATTAATTTATTTATAATTATAAAATAAAAATATAAAAAAATTTGTTATATTTATGAATAAATATTAAGTTAAATACGCTTTAATTAAAATATCAGGTTTTAGAAAAATTATTTCATCAAAAATTAAATTTGTACACTCTTTAATATCGGCTATATTAAAACTGTCTATAAAAGATTTTCCATTATTGTCGCCAAGAATTTTGGGGGCAGTAAAAATATAAAATTTATCAACCAATTTTTGTTTGATAAATTGTGCATTTAGTGTTCCCCCGGCTTCAACTAAAATGCTTGTGATACCTTCATTATAAAGTTTTTCAATTAAATAATTCAAATCTATTTTATCATTTATTAATGGGCATTTTATTAAATTAATATTTTTGGAAATATCATTTTTAATTTTAATATTTTCATCAACTGCTATAAAAATTTTTGTTCCGTCGTTGTTATAAACTTTTGAAGTTAACAAAGTTTTAAATTTACTGTCAATCACGATTCTAGCAGGATTTATACCGTTATTCATTTGGCAGGTTAAGGAAGGATTATCGGCTAAAACTGTTCCTGAGCCTGTTAAAATTGCATCATATTTATTTCGTAATTTTTGAACTTCTTTTCGTGATTTTTCTGATGTAATCCATTTGCTTGAACCTGTTTTTGTTGCAATTTTACCGTCAATTGTTATGGCTGTTTTTATTGCTATAAAAGGTTTTTGCTCTTTTTGATTTTTTATAAAAATTTCATTTAATTTTTGGCATTCTTTTTCTAAAACACCTACTATAACTTCAATTCTTGCATCTTTACATTTTTTAATACCGTCACCTGAAACTTTCGGGTTTGGATCAATCATGCCGACAACCATTTTTTTTATATTTGATTTTATAATCAAATCTGCACAGGGAGGGGTTTTGCCGTAATGAGAACATGGTTCTAAACTTATAAAAATTGTTCCGCCGTCAGTTTTTTCGCCCGCCATATTAATTGCATTAACTTCAGCATGAGCTTCACCGTATTTTTGATGATAGCCATACCCTGCAATATCACCGTTTTTATCCAAAACAACAGCCCCGACTAACGGGTTTGGTGCAACATGTCCTTCACCTTGCTTTGCAAATTTGATACATTTTTTGATATAATCTTCGTAGTTCATTTTTAGATTTTAACATATATATGAAAAAAATTGCTTTAACGGGAAATATCGGGGCTGGAAAAAGCCTTGCGGAATCAATTTTACAGGAAAAAAATATTCCTGTGATTGATTGTGACAAAATTGGGCATGATTTATTAAAAAATAACGACGATGTTATTTTTCAGGTTAAAAATTTGTTTAAAAATGACAATATTCAAACTATTGACGGAAAAATAGACAGAAAAAAACTCGGAAAAATTGTTTTTGAAAATGAGCAAAAACGCATTAAATTAGAAAAAATAATTCATCCTGAAATTTTAAATAAAATTCATCAGTTTTTTGAAAAAAATAAAAATGAAAAAATTGCCGTTGTTTCAATTCCACTTTTATTTGAAATTGGCTGGCAAAAATATTTTGATAAAACAATTTTGATAATAATTGATGAAAAGCTACAATTGGAAAGGCTTTTAGTGCGAGATAATTTAAATAAAGAAGAAATAATAGCAAGAATAAAATCTCAAATTCCTCAAAGTGAAAAAATAAATAAAGCAGATTTTATAATTGATAATTCCGGAAATATTGAAAATACAAAAAAACAAGTTCTGGTAATTTTAGATAAAATCTCATCTCAATAAAAAAACTTCGACATTTTTATTTAAATCAAAATCGTAAATACCTTTGGTTAAAAAGTGAATTTTATTGTTTTTATTAAAAAATTCATATTTATTTTTAAAAAGTTCGCCGGCTAAAATCTCAGATTCTCCTGCTAATTTTAATATTCGATAAGAAAAATCTCGGTCTGATTTTAATACATTTTCGCCTAAAGCACAGTGACAAGAGGCTTTAAATGATAATTTGCCTAAAATACTTGATTTTTGAGAATTATATTGATTTGATAAATTTCGAACAAATATAGCAAATTCACCCGCTTTATCTATATTATAGAAAATAATTTCGTAGAAATTATTTTCGGGATTAGAATTAATCAATTTTCCACCAAATTTTATAATTGAATTCAAAATATCTTTTATTATAACATCGTTTTTTGTTCCAACATCATCTTGAAGATAAGAAAGTTTTTCGTTTTGTTTTAAATTTAATTCTAAAATCAAATAAGCGACTTTATATTTCAAAAAATCTTCTTTTAATTTTTCTTTCATTTCGATTTCTTCTTCTTTTTGTTTTTTTATTAATTCTTGTTTTTTATTTTTTTTGATTGTTTTTTCAGCCAAATCAATACTCTTATTGGATAATTCCAAAACAAAATAAATAACCCAAAACCCCGCTGCAGTAACCAAAGGAGTAAAATCTATATTTTCTTTGTGATATTTTAAAGTTGCATCTATAAAAATTCTTGTAAATTCTATAAATCCGTCAAAAACAAAGCCCAACATTTCTTTTAAAGGAGTAAGTTCCTCAAATTTTATCTGTAAAAGAAAGAAATATAAAATCAAAAAAGGTATGGCAAGAAGAATTATTGCCTGAAAAAATTTAATTAAATTTCTTAAAAGTTTGATCATTTTTACCTTACTTTACAAAATTATGTTATCTATTAGCCTTACATTTCCAATTTTAGCAGCAATTGCTATTAAAGTATTATTACGCAATTTTTCAATTTTTTCCAGAGTATTTGCATCGTAAGCTTCTAAATACTCCATATCAAAAGCTTCGTCAAGCAGTATAGAAGCTCTTTTTAAAACTTTTTCATGGTTTGTTTCATTTTTTTCATACATTTCTTTGATTTTTTGTAAAACTTTATTCAAAGATAATGCTTTGATTTTTTGTTCAGCTGATAAATAAGAGTTTCTAGAGCTTAGAGCCAACCCGTTTTCATCTCTAATAATCGGGCATGAAACAATTTCAACGGGCATATTTAAATCCAAAACCATTTTTTTAATAATAGCAAGCTGCTGAGCATCTTTTTGACCGAAAAATGCTTTATCGGGGTGAATAATATTAAATAGTTTAGCTACAACCGTTGCAACTCCATCAAAATGCCCGTTTCTTGATAATCCGCAAAGTTTATTTTGATAATTTTTTGGAGGAACAATAATTGTTAAATTATTTTTATCAGCGTACATTTCATTTGCATTTGGCGCAAAAATCACGTCTACATTGTTATCTTGACAAATGATAGAATCTTTTTCCAATGTTCTCGGATATTTTTCAAAATCTTCATTTGGTGCAAACTGAATCGGATTAACAAAAATACTGACAATCACCTTTGAGGATTGCGTTTTTGCTTTTTTCACAAGGCTTTCATGCCCAAGGTGCAAAGCTCCCATTGTAGGGACAAGTCCTATTGTTTCATCATTTTTTTGCCATTTTTTAACAATTTTCCGAATTTCATTTATATTTGAAATTATTTGCATTTTATTTTATCCAATTTTTCTTTTTCTTCTTTGTTTATAAAAAATACCTCATTTTCTGATGGAAAATTTTTTTCAACTACATCATTTTTGTAGTCATTTGCGGCATTTTTTATTAAAGATGCCATATCAGCATATTTTCTGGCAAATTTTGGTGTAAAATCGCTGTATTTGCCTAAAATATCATCACAAACAAGAATTTGTCCTGAACAATATCTTCCTGCACCGATTCCAATTGTGGGTATTTTTAAATTTTCGGTAATAACTTTTGCGCATTCTTCGGGAACCATTTCAAGCACTAGCCCAAAAGCCCCTGCTTTTTCCAATTTTAGTGCTTCAGTAAGTATTTTTTGAGTATTTTCTGCATTTTTGCCTTGAATATTATATCCGCCGATTGTATTTAAAAATTGAGGAGTAAAACCAAGATGTGCTAAAACCGGAATGCCAATATTAACACAATGTTCAACAATATCTGTTATATACGGGCTTCCGCCTTCTAATTTAACAGCTTTTGCGCCACTTTCTTTAATAAATCTTCCTGCATTTTCAATAGCGGTTTTTTTATCAGTCTGATAGCTCATAAACGGCATATCAACAACGACAAAAGAGTTTTTGACAGCTTTTGTTACAGCTTTTGTAAATATCATCATTTCATCGACGGTTATGCTCAAGGTATTTTCATGCCCTAATGCTACCATAGCAAGAGAATCGCCTACTAATATGATGTCAATTCCTGCTTCGTCTATATATTTTGCTGTTGAATAGTCATATGCCGTTAATGCCGTTATTTTTTTGTTTTCGTTTTTGTATTTTTGAATAGTATTCACAGAAACAGGTTTCATTTGATTTTTCCTTAAATATATTGATAATCTTTTTCTAATTTTTCAAAATCATCTTCTTTAAATTCATTTTTTCGATACCAGCGGTAAATATGTCTGGCAAGTCGACTGGGACTGTGTCTTACAAATCCGTCTTTATTATTTTCAATTAAAGTTTTTGCAATAACATGTATTCCAAATGAGTTAACTTCATCGATATCAAGCTTTACAGGATATGAACCTGCTAATTCGTATTTTTTTGCAAGGTTTTTAGGCAAAGTATCATTAACAAAAACCGTATCAATAATATTTTTATGCTTAGCATGTATCAAAATTGCTTTGACGTGATCAGAAACAGAGAGATTATCTGTTTCTCCCGGTTGAGTCATTATATTGCAAATGTAAACTTTTTTAGCAGACGAAGATTCAATAGCTTCAACGATTCCATTAACCAACAAATTAGGTATTACACTTGTATAAAGACTTCCCGGGCCTAAAATTATCAAATCGGCTTCATTTATTGCATCAACAGCATCTTCAAGAGCTCTTAAATTTGTAGGTTCTGTTTTTAATTTTTTTATTTTACCGCAGGCTTCAGGAATATTTGATTCGCCAAAAATAATTCTTCCGTCATCCAATTCAGCCACTAATCGCATATCATCAAGAGTTGCAGGCAATACTTTTCCTCGAATAGCCAGTACTTTTGAAGATTCTTTAACGGCACTTTCCATATCGCCTGTAATTGCACATAATGCAGATAAAAACAGGTTGCCAAAACTATGTCCTTCAAGACCTTGACCTGTTTTAAACCTGTATTGAAAAAGTTTGGTGACAAGATCTTCTTCACTTGCAAGAGCTGCAATGCAGTTTCTAATATCACCGGGAGGAAGTACCCCCAGTTCTTGTCTTAGTCTGCCTGAACTACCGCCGTCATCTCCGACTGTAACTATTGCCGTTACGTTATTTGTAATATGTTTAATTCCTCTTAATAAAGTTGAAAGACCTGTACCTCCGCCAATGGCAACGATTTTAGGTCCTCGATTAAGTTTTCGTCTTCGATATAAAATTTCCAATAAATGTTCTCGATCTCTTGGACCAAAGGCATCTAAAAGAGACGAATTTGATCTTTTCCATCCGACATAAAATAAAAGCAGTCCGAATCCTATAACAAAACTTCCGGTAAGCGAAGAGGGTGTAATTTGTGCAATTGTAATCAAAAACTTCATTGATAATTGAACAGGATGCAAATTAAGAATTATAGCAGTTCCTAAAATAACACATAAAGTTCCCAAAAATAAAAGAAAAAACCATCTTTTTATCTGTAAGCCGGGAATTAACCACGTTGCTAATTCAGAAACACTTTTATATTTATTTTTCACGAAAAAAACCTCTTTTTATTTTTAGTATTTGTCTATTATCGTATTTTTAGCAAATTAAATCAGCATGTATTTTCTAAAAAGTTACATATTGATACAGCTTTTTTAAATCCAATTTGCATCTTTTAAAATCGAAACCGTTATGGGCACAGGGTTTGCGAAAAATTCTTTTGTTTTTTTAGCTATATCAAAAGAAATTTGCGATTTTGTATTTAAATGAATTGTATTAAATCTAACTTTTGTAATTCCACCGGCATTATTTTTCACCATGCTATTGGTTTTTAGCATACTAAGCATTTCTATGGCATATTTTTCACTAATAATATCATCTGAATTAAAATCGATTGAACCATCGGGATTGTAAGATTTATCCAAATGAATTTCATGAGCAACTTTGATATTAGCCTCTTCGCCTGCTTTTTCAAGTATTTCGCCGGATGCTCCGACTAAAACAATCCAGGGGCAATATTTTGCAATAGCTTTTGCAACATTAAGAGCGATTGAATAATCTGTTGCAATTTGTTTGTATAAAGTGCCATGCGGGCGAATAAAGTCAACTTGAACATCATAACTTTTTGCAATAGCGCTGAGTGCGCCTATTTGATAAAGAACAATTGCCTGAATTTCCTCATCGCTCAATTGCATTTCTCGATACCCAAAACCTTGAATATCAGGATATCCGATGTGTGCGCCGATTGATAAGTTATATTCCAATGCTCTCTCAACAGCTTTTTTTATTGTTAGAGGATCTCCAGAATGTAATCCGCAAGAAATACTTGCAGAGCTGACATAAGGCAGAAGCTCAAATTCCAAATCATTTTTGTAAATCCCATAGCTTTGTGCTAAATCACAATTTATATCAATAAATAATTCTTGTGTTTTTTCAGGAGAAATTTGTGCCATTTAAGTAATTCCTTAATTTTTAAATCTAATAAAGTAATTATATAACAAAATCATCATTAAATTAAGCCTTAAGAAATTCTTAATAAAAAAACTGCAATAGTAGTCTTTTAATTAAATTTCATTAATATTTATAGAGTTTCTCATTCAAAAGTATGATTTTTGATAATAATTTTGAAGAATTGTTGTTAATTTATCGACAAATAATTATGAGGGAAATTAGAGTTATTTCGTGAAAAGAAGGCGGTTAAAAAGTGTATAATGGGCTTTATCCGGTGAATATAAAGCCGTATACCCCACCGGTAAGGAAAAAACAGCAAGATATTTTAAAAGATTCTGAAAATTTTCGGCAAAATACTCAAGAAGCTGATAATCAGGATCTTTCGTCATCAAAAAAATCAAGGCAGTATACTCCTGAAAAAGTTACAATAAATAAGGTTTTAAACGATTTTAGCAACACAATAAAGGCAATTGGCGCACCTCAAGAAACTCAAGAAGAAGTTCAAAAATACTTAAATCTTATTGAAATTCAATCAAATAAAGAAATACCGTCAAAAACCATAATAAAATCAAATTTAAAAAATGCTGCATATATTTTAGACGAATACATTTCAACAGCCCTTAATAAACCCTCAAAAGTAGTTATAGATTGGGTTAATGCTGTTTTGCTGCAGGATATTAGTTATAAATCTAAAGTTAGCACAAATGAAGAAACGAAAGAACCTCAAGAACCTTCTCAAATTCACCAAAAACAAACAGAAACAACTGTAAATCAATCTTCTGAAAAAATACAAACAGAAGA
>JAQUYY010000228.1 GCA_028691575.1 Candidatus Gastranaerophilales bacterium | reverse complement strand
AATAGTCCCAAGAACCTTTTAACATAGCTATCGGGCTATTAACAGGGGTTAATGATTCTTCAATTTTAAGCTTTATTCCGATTATACCGTCCATATCAGGATAAGCCGGTTGCAAATCAATCAATTCATCGCCTCTTTGAACTGTTATTATAATAGGATGAACGTTATCAGACAATGCAAAAGCTATATCGCTTACTGTCATTGGATTATCTGTAACAAATGCGCTTTTTTCGCTAATTTTGTCTCTTAATGTAATTTGAGTTTCATTTAATTTTTCTCCGATAGGCTTATATTCTGAAACACCGGGAATATAGCTTTTTTCTAAGGAAATAGGGCTTTCAATAACAGGTGCCGGAAGTAAAATTTTAGTATTTTTATCGATATTTTCAGTTAAATTCGGGTTTAATTTTAACAATTCAACTTTTTGTTTTTCGATATTTTCAGAAGTTGCATAATTATCAAATTTTTTGCTTCTTTGTGCAATTTCAATAAATTTCATCGGCATATCAATTTTTACACCGTTTGCCGCAACAATTAAATCATCTTTTTGAATATCTGTTTGATGAGCCGCAAAGTGTTTATCTTCTTGCAAGCCGGCAACAAAAATATTATATTTCCCTGATGGAATATTTCCTGAAAATCCTGCAACAAAAATAACCAAAACCAAAGCTAAAATAGCATTTGCAATAACACCTGCTGAAATTACCCAGAATCTTTGCCAAACAGGTCTGTTAGATAATCTTTTTTTGTCATCTTCAGGCAAATTACTGTCTGGATCATCATCTGGAAATGAAACATATCCTCCAAGCAAAAAAGAATGTATACAAACAGTTGTTTCTCCAAACTTTTTTTCCCATAAAGTTGGTCCAAAAGGTAGTCCAAAGCCAAACCTGTTGACTTGAAGCTTGAAAAGCTTTGCTACACTAAAATGCCCTAATTCATGGATTAAAATAAGTACACTTAACAGTAATAACATTGTAATTATATGCATTTTAAAAAATTCCTATCGTAATATTCAAGTATTATTTTATCACATCAAGTTATATAGAAAATCAAATCCGTATAAAACTATAAAAAAACCGATTAATATTTGAAAAATACCCATGTTCCAAATTTTTTGAATAAGATTTGGTGATTTAGGGCGAACATCATTTTTATGGATTTCTAAAATTTCCTTACCTGCCTTAATCCCGTTTTCAATTTGTTTATCTGAAGGTTTAGCAGTTGTAAAATACTTTTGCAGCCACATACCTGCATTTTTCCAGTTTGAAAAAATAAATAAAAATCCGAACATTATAAACAAAAATTGCAATATGGGACTTTGCAAAAAAGGAATTTCGTATAAAATCAACAACAAAACTTGTATGCCAACTAATAAAACCATTAAATTTGTTCCACATCTTTTATGAATGGGCGATTGCATTCTAACGGTTTCAACATTCAACGGAAGTCCTTTTTCTATGGCATTTATAGTCATATGCTCGGCAGCATGAATCCTGACAAGAGGCGTTATTCGAAGAACCGATAAAAATATGAAAATTTCAACTAAAATAGCCAGAAACATTGGTATTTGAACAAAATCTAAAATAAAATCGGCAAAATTTTGAATAATTAGCACAAAAAAGCCTAAAGTTATTCCTGTCAAGAAAAGTCCTCTGGATTTTGTACCTGCTTGATGAATTCCGTCCGTAAGATAAACTCCGATAGGTGTTGCCAAACCTCCTAATGAACGTGGTTTTACCATTCTTGTCAGATATTTTAGCAAATTTCCTCTTGTGATACACACACCTGTATATTTATTTTTAGCATCAACTATCGGCACAACTCTTGTATGCATTTGATGTACCGAATCCAAAAGCTCTTTTATATTAGTATGAAACATCTCTGTCCATACTTCTCTTGTCATAATATCTGCAACTTTTATATTGTAGCGATAACTTTCTTTGGCAAAAGACCATTCGGGAATGATTTTTGCAAGGTCATATTCTGAAACTATTCCTGTAATTACGCCTTGATCATTAATAACTGGCAAAGTATCAATTTCAGCTTGCTTAAATGCTTCCGGCAAGAAAAATGCATCCAAATATTCCGAAACTGCAGGAATATCACTTGAAATATCTTCAATTTCAGGCAAGTCAGGAATTTTTTTTAAATCTATTTTATCAAACCAATTCATAGTATAATATTTTTGTAAATTTAGTTAACAAAACATTTAACAATGCTGAAAATATTGATTCAATTACTAGATTGGATATATTATAAGAACTGTTATTTTTGCAAAAAAGCTGCAAATGAAGGTTTGATGTGTAAATCATGCTTTGAAAAACTTGATTATAACTTTTCAATGCCTATTAAAATTATACATGATGTGCCGGTATATGCTGTCGGGATTTATGAAAATAATTTAAAAAAATTAATTCGAGGTCTAAAATATCATAAGAAAAAAGATTTAGCTGTAAATCTGGCAAAATTTATATATTTATTTTTAGACAAAAATAATATTGATATAAAAAATCATATAATTGTACCTGTTCCGCTACATAAAAATCGCCAAAAACAAAGAAAATATAACCATATGGATCTAGTTGCAAACGAATTATCAAAACTTTGTTCATGCAAAATTAATACAACATTAATTAAACGTATTAAAGATACAAAACCTCTTTACAAATTAAATAGAATAGATCGAATGAAAGAATTAAAAGATGCATTTGAAATAGATAAATTAAATTATAATAATGAACCGATTCTCATTATTGACGATATAACAACATCCGGAGCTACATTGGAGGAAATAATAAAAAATTTGCAAACACAAAACATTAAATTTTTAAAAGTTATAGTTTCTGCTACTCCATAAAAAAAAGTAAAATTTTGAATTTTTTTAGAGATTTGAATAAAACTTAACATTTGTTTAAATAAAAATATAGTTCTTAAGGCGCATGGAATCGCACAGGAAGTTCGATATACTAAGGATATACAATTTTTAGAAGGAGGTTCTTCATGTAAAGTTTTTTTTCAAATTTATATTATTTTAAGAAAAAGTATTTACAAACTGTCAAATTTGTTTTATTATTATAATGAGTTATTAAATGTGCCTATGCCAGACACGAAATGAGAAATGAAAATGCCTAAAATTCTTGTCGTAGACGATTCGAGTTTTACTCGATTGCAAATAAAAAATTTGCTGCAAAATAATGGATTTACTGATATCATAGAAGCTTCCGACGGTCTTGAAGCTGTTGATTTGTTCAAAAAACATAATCCTGAGTTATTAACCATGGTCATTATTATGCCAAATGGCGATGGCTTAACAGCCATAAAACAAATAATGCAGCATAATATAATGGCTAAGATTATTGTTTGTACTGAATTAGCACAAAATAATATGGTAATTAAATCCATCCAAGCAGGTGCTAAGAATTTTGTTACAAAA
>JAQUYY010000012.1 GCA_028691575.1 Candidatus Gastranaerophilales bacterium | reverse complement strand
AATCTTTTATAGCTTGATAACATTCTTCTTTTTCGAATTTACATTGGCAAATTTCTGCATATAAATCGGCATTTTCTGCATTAAGGCTGACAGAAATTTTATCAATGACCTCAGATAGTTCAGGAACGATATTCCTTTTATGAATTAAAGATGCCTGTCCGTTTGTATTAACTCTGACAGGCATCTTAGGGTAGTTTTCTTTTATAAAAGCTGCGACTTTTAACACGATGTCCAGTTTAATGAGAGGTTCACCATATCCGCAAAATACAATTTCATTTCTGGATTCGGGAGAATTTGCTTTAATTTCTTCAATAATTTTATCGGCAGTAACATTTTCATTTTTTAGCCACAAATTTTCACCAAAAACAGTATCGCTAATTTCTCTAAGGCAGAAAACACAACTATTTGTACATAAATTAGTTACATTTATGTACATAGTGTTATCTAAAAAATAAACAATTTTTGATTGTTCTTCCGGCATTTTTTATAATTTTTCAAATAAATTTACTGACAAGTTATATTTTTACACAATCATAGTCCAATATTCAAGTCCGAATTTTCAAAAAAAGATAAAGATTTTATTAAGCAAATTTAAAAATAAAATAGCTTCATTTATTTGAGTTATTCGTACAAATATTTTGCAGAACAGCCATAACCATAGTTATCTATAGCTGTTGAACCTTCTATACAGTCTGTTGAAGGATCGTTATGTCCTCTTGCGCCACTTGGTATTAGTGCGTTTGATGTTATATTTACCCAAAATATATCTTTACCTGTTATATTTGGTTTTTTAAATCCATTTACATCTATGGTCATATTCCCACATCTGGTAAAATCACCTCTAGGAGCGCTGCAATCCGTTTTGTCCATATAAAATTTTATTAAACTGCCATTATTCAATATTAATCCAGGATTTGTTTGATCACCAATACCTGTTCCATTTAAAAAATACCAGCTATTTGCCCCTTCATGCCAACAACCTTCTGCACTTGCTCCGGTTCCGGTTCCTCCTCGAGTAGAAATTCCAGAGCAATCTTTTATTATATTTAATTTTGAAGCATAAGAATTTTTCAAATCTTCCGCACCTGCTGCATCTCCCTGAAATGCACCTGCTAAAGTCCCGCCGTTATCAACAACAATCAATTGTGTTGCTTGTGATAAATCAGAATAGGATTTTTTCCACGCTGCTTTTAATTCAGCATCACTTGTCGTGCCAAATAACATCGGAGTTACGATGGAGGCAATTATCCCGATTATGGCAATTACTATCAATGTTTCAGCTAGAGTAAAACCCCATTTTCTAATAAATTTATTTTTAGAATTTTGCATTTTTTTTAACATGGCATTTTCCTATAATCTTTTTTATGAAATTCATTATAAGTTATAATCTTAATAATATCAATCAACTAGTTAAATTAAAATAAAATCCTATCTAAAACAGTTAGTGCTTTTTTATGTTTTTCTACATCGTGAACCCGCAAAATATTTACACCTTTTGATGCTAAAAAACTTGCAAGAGCGATATTAGCTTCCTCTCTCTCATCAGGAAGTGTATCTAAAACTTTTGCAATTAGTGATTTTCTTGAAACTCCATATAAAATCGGACAGCCAAGAGAAGAAAATTCCTCTGCCCGTTTAACTAATTCAAAATTATGCTCTAAAGTTTTTCCAAAACCTATACCGGGGTCTATTATTATATTTTCAGGCTTGATTCCGGCATTAATTGCCAAAGTAATTTTATCTTGAAGAAATTTATAGACTGCATCGACAATATTTTCATCATATACAGGATTTTCCTGCATTTTATCAGGACTATTAAGACTATGCATAATTATAACGGGAACATCTAAAACAGCTACGGTTTCAAGCATTTTCTCATCCCAATCAAAACTCGAAACATCATTTATAATATCAGCTCCTGATTCGATTGCAGCTTTTGCGGTTTTGGAATTTCTTGTATCCGCGCTAATCACAATATCATTATTAAATTGCCTGATTGCTTTAATTACGGGAATAATCCTGATTATCTCCTCATTTGGCTCAACTTTTTGTGAAAAAGGTCTTGTAGACTCACCCCCGATATCTAAAATATCAGCACCCTCGTCAATCAATCTTTTAGCCTGTTTTACGGCATTTTCAATAGAAAAATGCTTACCTCCATCCGAAAAAGAATCAGGTGTAACATTTAAAATTCCCATTATATAAGTCTTTTTATGCCAATCAAATTCTATATTTCTTATTTTTAAAGACTTTAGTTTAATTGTTAATTCTTTTGAAATCATTTCAGAAATTTTGCATAGTGAAAACTGTTGATGCAAAAGCTTTTTAGCAATTTTTTTATGTTGAGATATTGTTGCACCGATGACAAGATCTGTTTTTTCAGGAGTTGAAATAATTACATCTCTATGAACAGCAGCGTCAGCTCCAACAGAGAGAGCTATTTGTTTAATTATATTTGCTTGAACAGATGAAACATTTGATATTTTAATAAGCCTGAATTTATATTTATTTAAGGCAAAATCTAAATAATTTTCATCAAATCCTATTTCATTAATTGTCTGTTTTATTGATTCAGGCGCTATTTTTCGAACATAAAAACAATTTGGCAAACTAAATCAATCCTCTTTTTCTGTAATCTATTTGCATAGCAATAATTTTTTTATGAATTTGTTCTTTTAGCATTCTGCTCAAACCAATAAATTTAAACCCTGAAAGATATCTTTTTTTTGTAGAATCATATTGAGAATGCACATATTTAACCGGAATATTAACTTTTATACTTTCAAAGTTAAATTCAACTTCCAAAGGAACTTCTCTTGGCACTTTTAATTTTGTATAAATTGCAATTCCGCTAGCAGAGATATTTGCAGCAGTTGTATTTATTTCTTCAAAATCTCCGGCTTCCGGATCCTGAATAAATAATTTCGCAGGAAAAGAAAATTCTTCCCATCTTATAAAATGACGTCTTTGAATTCGCTGTAAAGATGTAGGATAAGTAACCCAAATTCCGCTAATAGGACTGAAAACCACATCACAAATAACCGAACTCCCTTGCCAGATGCCGTCTTTTGTTATTATATCAATGCCAATTTCACGGTCAGGCTGAACAGAAATATTCACGCCGCCTTTTGTTAAAATATCTATAAACATATAATCATTGTCAAAATCTTTAACATACGAAGGATATTCTTCTTTATCTTCAAGATATGTCCTAATAATGCTAAGTTTTTGCCCTACCGGAAAAAATGATTCTACATTTTTTTCTATGTAATCTGCAATATTTTCTTTTGTGTCCATTTTTCAATATTCATTTATTAAAGCATAATAAATTTTAGCCTAAAAAATAAAAAAAATCTACATTTAAAAAAATTATCAATCAAATTGTGTAGAAATAGTATAGTTTTCAAACCATACTTCTATACTTCATCATAATATTTTTTAAAAGTTGAAATAATTTCTTCTTCTTTTTTGCTTAGATTTTCTTTTAGCACAAGATGATAAATTTGTTCGACAGATACATCTTTCAGCTTTGTTTTGTCAACATTTAAAAGATTTTCGTCATAGCCTTCGAGCATAACTTCAATAATTTTATCTAATGTAATATTAAAGAAAATATCGACTATTTCCCCATCAAAATGACTGCCTGAGTCACTTTTAAGTATATTTAATACTTGAGAAAATTTCATTTTGTTTCTGTAATGTCTTCTCGATGTAATTGCATCAAAAACATCTGATACTGCTAAAATTCTTCCGCCAAGAGGAATTTCTTTGGCTTTTAATCCTCTAAAATAACCGCTTCCATCAAATTTTTCGTGATGAGAGGCTGCAATTTCGGGTACATACTTAAATTGCTCTGCAAAGTACATACTATCGAGAATATCAAAAGTTATTTTTGCATGTTCCTTTATGTGAGTATATTCTTCGGGAGTTAATCTTCCTTCTTTGCATAAAACACTGTCTTTTATACCCAATTTGCCGATATCATGCAATGCTGCTGCATATTCCAGGACTTCTATTTCCTCTGCACCAAGCCCCATGGCTTTAGCTATTAAAGAAGCATAACCTTTAACTCTTGTTGAATGACCGGCTGTAATCTTATCCCTTGCGTCAATTGAAACACTGAGCGTATGAATAAAACTATTAAAAGATTTTTTTTGTTCTTCAAACATTAATTGCTGTTTTTTAAACAGGCGAGCATTTTCAAGTGCAATACCTGCACTTGAACCGATTGCAACAATTAAATCTTCGTCATCATCATTAAAAGTCTTGCCGCCCTGTTTATTTAATACCTGAAAAACGCCGATTATCTCCTGATTAATGTTTCTCATCGGCATACAAAGCATTGTTTTGGTGTTATAGCCTGTTTTTTTATCTATTTCTTTATTAAATCTATCGTCATTATAAGCATCTTTTATATTGATAGTTTCCCCTGTTTTAGCGACATGTCCTGCCAAACCGGTATCAGCTGAAAATCTTATTTCTTCACTGCCCATTCCTAATGCAACTTTTGACCATAGTTCATTTTTTTCTTTGTCATACATAAATACAGTACATCTATCGGCATCAATAGCGTTTCTGGTCTCTTCTGTAATGATTTTTAAAAGCTCTTCAACATCATTTTCGGCAGCAATTGAGCGACCTATTTTTAATAGTGCAAGCAAAGGATCTTTTGAAACAATATCAGCTGAAGATAACGTACTGACTATATCTAAAGTTTCCAACAATGACTTATTCTCAGCATAAGCTGCTTCTTTAAGCGCAGTTTTATTTATTACTCTTGACCATTCATTAATATCGATTTCATATAAAAAATCCTCAATTTGTTTTGTCAAAAGTGGCAATTCACTTATTCTTGCCAACCTTAATGCTTCTTGCAGACTAGATATAACCATTTCTTTTTTATTGATTTTATGATATGCAAAACCTAAGTCATAATAACAACGTGCTTTTTCTTGATTTAAGGAAGTTTTTGAATAATATTCAATAGCTTCATGCAAAGATTCTATAGCCTCTTCAAAATTATTTTTCTGATAATATCCATAACCTTCCAAGTGTTTTCCAAGCGCCAAACCTCTACTGTTATTGCTTTTTTCAAATATCGGTTTTATTATATTTTCTAATAGAGCAATCGCTTCTTTATGATTTTCCTTTTTCAGTAGAATATGTGCTTTTATACACTGGGTAAACGCCTCATTTATCGGATAATTAAACTCTTGTAGCACATCCATTGCCTTTGTATAGTACTTTTGAGCAGATTTTAAATTATTTGTAATAATATATGCGCTGGAAAGTTCATTATAGCTTCTAATTATTGTAGGAGAAGGATTATAATCTTTTATCAATTCCAAAGCTTCATTTATTGTTGAAATACCTTCTTGCAGTTTTTCTGTTTTAATCAAATATCTGCCATATAAAATAAGTGAATAAGCGAGTTCCCTACGAATATTGAGTTTTCGTTTAATTTCGATAGATTGTTCGAGATATTCGCCTGCAACCTGAAAATTATTAACTCTTAAGTAAAATATAGCCATGCTATCGTAAATTTTAGAATATTCCGTATCTTCTTTATTGCAAAGATTTAAAGCTTTTTTATAATATTTTAGCGAATCCGAAAAATGTTTTTCCGCAAAACTTATAATTCCTTGGTAATGAAGGATTTTAGCATTTATTTTATTTGTTGCAATTTTTTCCAGCTGATTATTTTCTATCAAATATTTTGCATCATTAAGTAAAGTGTGTGCCCTTAAAATTCTATCCGAACTCCTATTATACTGGCATATTGCAAGTTCTATAAGACTATTTGTGACACCTATAATATCTTTTTTTCCCAAAAAAGATTGTTGAGCATCTTCAAAATACTTAATAGCAGCATCAAAGTCTTTTCTAAATTTCTCAATTTTCCCTAATTCATATAGGGCATTGGCTTTTAATGATAGCTCATTATCATCTTTAGCAAATTTCTGTAATTTTTGAAAAGAAAGAATCTCAATTTTATTTTTCATAAACAACCAGCTTTTAAAATAATGTAATTTTATTATATATTAATTTTATTTTAAAGAAATAAACCATTTTATGTATATTTATATTATTTTATTCTTTAAAAACACTTTTTTTAGTTTATTTTTTTCAAAATGCAATATTTTTATAGTTTTTTCTATGTAATTATTAAAAAATAAAACTCTTTGATTCGAAATTTTTTCTCTTTCAAGCGAATATTGGCATAAATAAAATTCAAAATTCTCTAACATCGAAATTGCTTTTTCGATATTTTCTTCGGACAGGTTATTTTGCAAAGAAAACAGACAATCTTTTATATCGGCTTCATTTGTTTCGATGAAGTTAACAAAAGAAGGCGAATTTTCATTTTTTGCAAGAATTTTAATTTTTTCAAAAAACTCGCTCATCAAAAGTTGTGCGCAACAAACAGAAAAATCATACCGAGCGGGCTGTTTGTATGCTCCATAGTTTAATAAATTTATTTTTTCGGGACTTAAAAAAGCATACGCGAACAAAGTCTGTCCCATCAAACCTTTATTTTGAGTTAATGCAATTTGTTCTAATGTTTCAATATTTGATAAATTTTTAACGGCAATTCCGGGGAGAACCAGAGCATTATTTCCGACTCCTGTTTTAAAAATATTAATTTCATCCTCAAGTCTTTTCGAATCGAAAGCATAAATCATAGGATTTAAGATATCAACCCAGCCATTTTTTGTCCAAGTTTCCCAATCCTGCTGAATTGAAGCCAATCTTTTTTCTTTAGTTCCGCCAAAAACAGCTGCTGAAATTTTTATATTCGGTTTTATTTTTCTTAGAGATTCTGAGGCAGTTTTCACAAATGATGTGATATTATTAGCTTTCCACAAATTCCATTCACTTATTACAAAAGAGTTTAATTCTTCTAATTTATACATCGTTTGGGTTTCAAAGGAAAATTTGCTTGAATTATCAAACCCCATAAGATTTGTAGGGCTTTGAAACGGATATCTGATGTAATCATACTGAATTCCATCAATATCATAGTTTGTTGCAATTTCTTCTAATAAAGAAATTAAATACTTTCTTCCTTCAGAATTAGACGGACTAATCCAAAATTCGTGTTGATTAAATGGAATCATATTTTCATTTGGACCTAATAAAGCCCACTGAGGGTTTTTTGAAATAACCGGTCCGTTAAAGTTTTCGGGCACATTAATTATAGGGTTATGTCTGGTATTGCCGACTGCAAAAATCCATGTCCATGCATGAAGTTCGATATTTCTTTTATGCGCTTCTATTATAGCCCACTTCAAAGGATCTTTCCCTTTTGTTTGGGGTGATTGCTCGGCAATTTTGCTTGGATATATTGTATATCCTGCATTTATAGTCTCAAAGTATGCGATATTGATTTTTGCCTGTTTTAATTTGTCAAAAAGTTCTGCCATTTCTCTTTGCGAATTAATTGAAACTATTGTCCCTCTATCAATCCAAACCGTTCGAAATTCTATCAATTGTGAAGGGAATACTTTTTGATAGGCATCTGAAATATTTTTATCAGCATTTTCCAATTCTTGTATAGCTTCATCATAAAAACCTTTTTTATAATTATTTTCAGCAATAACAGATTGGATTTCGGACAAATAAAGTTTTTCTTGTATTTCAGCAAGGGCATTAATTGGCTGCGGTTTATAGCTATTTTCGGTAAAAAATATTGCATCTTCTCGATAATTGCCAATCTGATTTATTTTTTTTGAAAAAGCAGGATAATCAATGATTTTTTCTTCCTTATCAACGATATTAGGAACAAGAATATCTGCAATCCTTCTTATTACAGATGAATTAAATGTTTTATTCCCGTCAACTCCCCATCTCCAAGTAATATAGCTGCCGAATTGTGCTAAAGTAGCAGCAGGTATATTTTCTTCTTCTTGTCCCCATACTGCAACAGATTTTGTGCCTTTAGGAAGTTTTAAGGACAAAAACGGAGTTGATATCGGGAAATCATTATCTGAAATCTCGGGATAATCTGGCCAATTTATGTAATTTCGTTGAGAAAGCCTGTTTATACTCCTTAAATTAACATTTAACAAATTAGATATGTCAATAACTGTTTTTGTATCAAGAAAATCAGGCATTATCGCAATTAATTTCCCGCCATTTTTAACAAAAGAGCAGATTTGAAGTAATGTCTCATCTTCTAATTCAACAATATATGGAAGTATAAGAATTTTAGTCTGCGAAAGAGTCTCTGGTGTGAGATTTTTTTCTTGAATGACTGAATATTTAAGATTAGCATTGTCCATAGAGGTTTCAAAACTTTTCCAGATATCTTTATAATTACCAAGATGATTATCCGAATAAAAATCAGCACTGGAAGAGCTTTTCAGGACAGATATTTGAGCATTTGCACAAATTGTTGAACAGAAAAAAATTATCAATACAAATAAAAATCTTATTATTTTCAAAAACCCGTCAACTCCAAAAAACCTTGCAAGTTTAATTATACATTATAAATGAAACTGCGCATTATCCTTATACATTAGTTCTGAGAAAAAACATGTGGAATTTTAATAATAATCAAATTATTCATATAAATATTTTGCAGAACAGCCAAAACCGGTATTATCAGAGGCGGTTGAACCTTCTATACAGGTCGTTACAAGAGGATGACATCCTCTTGCTCCTTCTGGTATCAATGCATTTGAAGTTATACTTGTTGAAAATATGTCTTTTCCTATTGTATTCGGTTTTTTAAATCCATTTACGTCTATATTTATCCATCCGCATCTTATATAATCGCCTGCGACAGAACTGCAGTTTGATTTTTCAATACCAAATCTCATTAAACTACCGTTATTTAAAATTAAGCCTGAGTTATTTATACTTCCTATTCCTGTACCTTTTAAATGATACCAACTGTCAGTTCCCGAATGCCAACAACCTTCTGTACTTGCTCCCGTTCCAGTTCCACCATAAGTTGAAGTGCCCGAACAATCTTTTATTATATTTAATTTAGACGCATAAGCATTTTTTAAATTTTCAGTTCCTAAAACATCTCCCGTAAAAACACCTGCTAAAGTTCCACCGTTATCTGCAACTATCATCATTGTTGCCTGAGATAAATCTGAATATTGTTTTTTCCACGCTGCTTTTAGCTCTGCATCGCTTGTTGTGCCAAATAATGTCGGAATTGCAATTGATGCTATTATTCCGATTATTGCAATGACTATTAATGTCTCTGCCAGGGTGAAACCTTTATTTTGTTTCATTATTTATTGCCTTTCTCAATTTTAACATTTAATAATAAATATTTGTTGAAATTATATCATTACTTTTCTATAAATCCAAATTTATTATGATTCAATACATATTAGTTAAAATTTACAAATAATTTCTGTACAAAAACCCTTAATAGCTGTTAAAATATTATTAATCAGGAGTTGGGGTAGTATATGCCAAAAATTTTGCTTATAAGCGATGAAAACAAAGTCAGTAATAATGTTTTAGAATTACTGAACGATATTGGGCATGAAGTTTTATATGCCTCATCCGAGCAAGAAAGTTTGAATGTTGCATTAAATCATACACCTGATATTGCTATTATAAACGCTCCTTGCAAGTTTGGAAGCAGTGCATCTATCTGTAAAAAGTTAAAACTGCAAGTTGATAACAGTGATATTCAAATAATTTTGCTTATTCCGGATGACTCAACTTCAAAAGAAGTCTTGATCCCTGCAGATGGTTACATCCCAAAGCCTTTTAGTGACAATATTTTAATTGCAACAGTAAATGCTCATTTGAGAATTAAAGATCTTTTAAATATTCTTTATACAAACAATAGAAAACTTGCCACAAGTCTATTTCAGCTAAATACTTTATACAATACCAGCTCCCAGCTTGCAGGAACTCTGGACAAATCAAAACTTATTGATATTATGAATGAAGGGCTTGAAAAAACCCTTAATTATTCGTTTTCAACAGTTTTATTAATAAACAGTTCATATGATATTACTCTTGAAATAAATTCCGAACATGCAATAAGCGAAAATCTTCAAGAAGCCTTAAAAACAAGAGCAGTAGAACAATACTGCAAATTATTCACTCCTGAGACTATGCCTTTTGAATTTACGGAAGAAAATATTAAACTAAAATTCAATATCAAGGACGAAAGTGAAATTTATGATATTGATATGCTTTCTTCATTTAGTTTATTTTCAGATATAAGCGCTAATGACAAGTTTTTCGGAACAGTAGAAATCATTAGAAACAAAGAGTTTAAACAAGAAGATATAACTTGTTTTCAAACTGTGGTAAATCAAGTTGCATTGCCATTGGAGAGTGCTATTTTATACGAAGAGATAAAAGCTACAAACGCCAAATTGGAAATGCTCGAAAAAATGAAGTCAGAATTTATTTCAATCGTATCCCATGAATTAAGAACGCCATTAACTGCAATTAAAAATTCTTTGGACATTATGTTAAGCGGAAAAACAGGTGAAATAACCAAATCTATGGATAATTTCTTGAATATGGCAAAAAGAAATGTCGGCAGATTATCGGGAATTATCAATGATTTACTGGATTTATCCAAAATTGAAGCCGGAAAAATGAAATATCGTTTCAATAAAATGAACGTCAAAGAACCCATTGAATTTGTAAAATCTACTTTAGAAAATTTGGCTCAAAAAAAAGATATTGAAATTGAACTTAATATTCCACCTGAAATTAAAGATATTTATGCCGATACCAGTAGAATTGAACAAATTTTAACAAATCTGATTTCAAATGCAATAAAATTTACCGATGATAATGGGAAAATAATTATTTCGGTTGAAGAAATTTCATATAAAACAGCATCAAAAAATTCAAAAAATAAAGATAACTTACTTAAAACCTCTCATATAAAAATTAGCGTAAAAGATACCGGCATAGGAATTTTAAATGAAGATATGCCGAAGGTTTTTGATAAATTTCATCAGATAGAAACTTCCTTAAATCGAAAAGTAGGTGGGACAGGGCTTGGTCTCCCCATTGCAAAGCAGCTGGTTGACGCTCATAGGGGCAAAATATGGGTTGAAAGTGAGCCAAATAAAGGAAGTGTATTTTCTTTTATTTTGCCTATTATTTCAGAAGAAAATATTTTTATACTTGAGCTTGATAACCTTATCCAACAAGCCAAATACAGCCATTCAAGCGTATCTTTGCTGACAATTGAGGAAAAAGGTGAAAATCTTCTTATAAAAGATATTGAAGCCGGAAATGCAAATATAATAAGACGAAGAGATGATTCGAAAATTTTTGTACAAGATAGTAAGATGTACATATTACTTCCAAATTTGGAAAAAAAGAATACATCAACAATAATAAAAAGAATAAAAAATATGTATAAAACAGTCACGTACAGCGATAATGCCGTGAAAAAATCCGTTTCAATATACCCTAATGACGCAATTACGGCAGAAGAGCTAATACAACACGCAAAAAAATCGTTAAAAGCAGTTAAATTTTAAGAGGTGAAATATGAGCGCAAACAAAAAAAGAATTTTAATAGTTGATGATGAGCAGGATATTGTTGAAACACTAAAATTTATGCTCGAATCAGAAGGTTTTGAATGCCTTAGCGCATATGATGGCGAAGAAGCACTGAATTTGGCAAAAAACGAAAAACCCGATTTGATAATTCTTGATGTTATGCTTCCCAAAATAAACGGTTATAAAATTTGCCGATTATTAAAATTTGATGCAAAATATAAAAATATACCGATTCTTATGATTACTGCAAGATCTCAAGAGGAAGACAAAGCTATTGGTGAAGAAACCGGTGCTGACGAGTATATAACCAAACCATTTGAAATTTCAGATGTAGCAGAGAGAGCAAAATTATGGATAGAAAAATCATGTAAGGTGTAAAAATGCAAGATATTTTAACTAACAAAACTTTAGACAAATTAAAATATGATTTAGTAAGAGAAGGATTGATTTCTTTTGAAAATCTTACTGAAGCTGAAAATACAGCAAAAGAACAAAAACAAACATTGGCAAAAATTTTTGTCGAATCAAATTTCATACAAGAAAGTGCTTTATTAAAATTCATCGAGTCAAAATTGCACATTCCATCGGTCGATTTAAAAGACTATTCTGTCGATAGAGAGTGTTTAAAATATATTTGTACAGATGATGCAAAAAGGTATAAAATTATTCCGTTATTTAAAATAGAAGAAGTTTTAACTGTTGCAATGTCCGATCCTTTAAACCTTTTTGCCCTTAATAACCTGATAACAACTACAAAATGTGATATTGAGCCTGTAATTTGCTCTGAAAACAGTATAAATGAAGCTATTGAAAAATATTACAATCAAGAGCCCTATGTGGAAAAATTAGTGCAAAACATTACTCTAGACTGGAGAAATAAACTAAGTACAGAAAAACATGATGAAAAAACTCTGGAAGAAATCATTTTTGCACTCTTAAATCAGGCATGCGAAGAAAAATCTCTTGAAATCGTTTTCGAAAAAGAAGTTAACGGTTTATCTGTGACTTTTAATGTGGAACAACAATCTACTAATCGAGGCAATATTCCGATATTGCTCATGCCTGCATTTATTGCAAAATTAAAAAAAATGGCATCTTTGGATTTTACGGTTACAAACATCCCTCAAATCGGCAAAATAAAGTTTTTATACAAAAACAAAAGCTGTGTCGCTAGTGTAGCAACGTTACCAAACATTAAAAGCGAAAGAATTTCAGTAAAAATCTATAAACCGCCAAAACAAATTGATAATTTAATCACCAATAAAGGGGATTTGGAATTTATTGAAAAAAATATAAATAATGGCGGAATTTTTGTTGTGCTGGGCTCTGATTTAAGCGGCAAAACCTCTGTTATTTACTCTATTTTGAATTCTCAGACAAATAAAAATATTTTAACTTTTGAATCTATCATAAAGTATGAATTGCCAAATATCAAGCAAATTCAATTAAATGAAAAAATAGGACTTGATTTGTCAAAAGCAATGAGGTTTTTAGAGTTTCAATTGCCGGATATCATTTATTTTGAAAGTTTACCAACAGCTCAAAGTTTAGAATATTCATCAACATTAGCAGCCGGCGGAAAAACAATATTTACAGAGTTTTCGGCTAAAAATTTGCAGGATTTTATTCAAAAATTTGATTTTTCAAAAATTCAAAAAACTCTTTGCGGTATAATTTATGTAAATGATGATAAAATTGAAATAATATCAAAAAATGATATTTTTAAGGAAATATAATGGGGCAAAATGTTAAAATACTTGGCATTCAGCTAAGCCCCACAATGGGTGATAAAATTGCAAATATGACAAAAATTGCAAGTTTTTTAAAAAACAATGCTGATTTTATGCCCGATATTGTTTTGTTGCCGGAATTTTTTAATACAGGTCTTAATCCGACTAAATTTGAAGACTATTCAGAGGCTATACCTGCTGAAACTACAATGTTTTTAGCCGGCATGGCAGAGACTTATAAAACAAACATAATAGGAACTTTCATTGAAAAATGTCCTGACGGCAAACTTCGAAATACCTGTCTTGTGATTGACAGAACAGGAAAAATCGTTGCAAAGTATCACAAAATTCACCTTTTTTCTAATTGTGAAATTAATGAAGATAAATTTTTGGAATCAGGCAAAGAAATTGTTGCTGTTCAATTGGACTGTGCAAAAATCGGCTTAAGTATTTGTTATGATTTGAGATTTCCCGAATTATACAGAAATTTAGTTAATGAAAATGTTCAAATCATTACCTGCCTTGCAGCCTGGCCGTCACAAAGGGTGGAACATTGGACAACGCTATCAAAAGCAAGAGCTATTGAAAACCAATGTTTCTTTATCGCTATTAATCAGGTAGGAAAGACCTACGGGACAACAAATGCCGGAAATTCTGCAGTTATAAGCCCTTGGGGAGAAATTTTAGCATCGGCCGGAGATGAAGAAGGCATTTTAAAAGCCGAGATTGATTTAAATTTGATTAAAAAAATCAGAGCCGATTTCCCTGTTTTGAAGGATAGAAAAATTAAATAGTTTACTTATAAGCTTAAAAAATATGTACTTATTGCTCAACTTGCATATCTGTTTCTATTTCAAAGTCGTCTACAAGATTATCACTATCACTATCTGTAGTTGAAACGCTTGGATTAACAATCATTTCCAGCATATCTATTAATCCGTCACTGTCAGAATCTACGTCGTATTCTGAAAATTTGATAAGTCTTGAATGATGCAAAATTCCAACTGCGTCAATATCAGCTCCGGGCGTAATTGATGAATGTTCTCCCAGCAAAAGAACAGGATAAGTCGGATCTTTTGCCATAAAACCGTCTTCTTCATTATCATCAATAATTTTCAAATATTTAGCAGATTTGATTGAAGCATCATAATTATTCGGATCATTACTGCAAGTTGCACCAAGGTCAAAATAACCGCTTCCGTAGAATTTAGTCTCTTCACTAGAGCCATCGGTAAAATCTACGATCACTCGATATGCCCCTACATCTGATGCGCTGACATTAATAGGTGTTCCTGCACAGCTTATGTTTATCCATTGGATACCATCTCCCGGGAATGTCTCTGATATATAAGGATTGTTTACATTATTGTCTATTCCTGCAAAAACAAAATATCCTTCTAAATTTCCCAACTCTTTTATATATAAATCAGCCCCGTCACCATCGACTATTGGAACGGGTAGCCTTATTGTTATATAGCCTCCGCTGCCAAGTGAAACAGCTTTATTATCAGGAAAACCGTATAAATTTTCGCCCGAATTTTTAATTGTAAGTTCATTTGAAGTACTTAAATTATCGTTATCTCCGACAGCATCTTGAATTTTTGCATCACCTTCCGTATCATCAATTAAACTTCCCGTAAAAAAATCTTTTGGGAAATCAGGATCAAGATAAAACGGCGTATTTATCGCAGCAGCATGGGCTTGAATTTTAATTTTACTTATTCCTATAAACTTTGCAAAATAAGTATCTGCATCCAGTTCTGCAAAAATTTTGACAGCCCGTGAAGTTAAATTCTTTTCAAAATAAGTTGAATCACCGACATTCATAACAGCATTTTTTATTATTGGATTTGCATTTTTTATTGTATTAAAAGTCGATTGAACAATATTATCATCAAGCGTTGCTTCTTCCATATATAATTCGCCTGTAATACTAGATGCGCCTACCAATGCAGATGTTTCAACAGCTTTTTGAAGTTCTGCTCTTGCATTCATAATCATTGCAACATCTACTACAAAACTGCAAAATGCAAAAATTGCAACTATGCCAAAAAGTACTATTATAAGAGAAACTCCGCTTTTTCTTTGCTTAAAAATTTTCATTAATTTGTCACCCTATTTGAAAAATTGAAACGAGCATTTGAATTGTTTTTTAGTAAATCTAACTCCGGAGAACTATTTAATTCAATTGATGTACCGTTTGACGTACCATTTATAAAATTTTCTTTTTGTGATAATTCGTCTGCTGTTGACCATGTTGGAAATACCCTGCTATACTGATTTGCAGCTGTTTTGAAATATAATCCATCATCTGTAGATATGTACTCAATATACCTTGTTTGAGGAATAAAAGTTTTTCTCATATCTGTTGATGAAATCAATGTTCCATCCATATAAAACGGTGCAGCTATTAGCCTTGAGGTTTCAGTTTCAGTGCTTGTTATAGTTTCATCAATTGTATCGTTTAATACAACATCAGTATCTTCTCCATCTATAATTCCGTCAGCATCGGCATCAGGATACTGCGGGTCTTCATCCCAGGCATTTGGAATGCCGTCACCGTCATTATCTAAATAACAATCAACAATATCTGTTGCCGTACCTGTACCTGCAAGAACTCCGCTGCTTAAATTAAATGAATAATTAAAACCATACGAACTGTCTGTCGGCATTGAACTTGCAGGAACAAAAAGTCTTAAACTGTACTCTCCGTCAGATTCCCTTGTTACTGTATGGTTTTTCTGAACATTAGTAATACTCCCGGTATTTAACAGTGTTATATTATCTAAACTTCCATAAGCTTTTGCTAAAGAACCGAATAAAAAACTTAAGCCTCTTTTATTTAAGTTGTCAATTTCGCTGTCACTTATATCATCGTCACAATCACCGTAACCGGGC
>JAQUYY010000227.1 GCA_028691575.1 Candidatus Gastranaerophilales bacterium | reverse complement strand
ATGAGTGTAAACGGAAGGTTTGGCGGACATATTGTAACAGGACATGTTGATGGTATCGGCACTTTTGTTAAAAAAATTCCACAAGGGTTATCTGAATTCTATTATTTTTCAACAACTGAGCAAATTAGTAATTACATTGTGTATAAAGGTTCTATTTGCATAAACGGAATAAGTTTAACTGTTGCAAATATTGATAAGAATGAGTTTGGGATAGCTGTGATTCCACATACGCAAGAAGAAACAACTTTGCAACGACTCAAAATCGGAGAAAAAGTGAATTTGGAAACTGATATTTTAGCAAAATATATTGAAAAATTTTTACATAAAAATAACAAATTAAGTGCAAATCCTGTAAATTTGAGCAATAATATAACAGAAGAATATTTAAAAAAGTACGGGTTTTAAAAAATGACAGAAAAAAAAATATATTCAACAGTTGAAGAAGCAATAGAAGATATAAAAAACGGCAAAATGATTATCGTAGCCGATGATGAAAGCAGAGAAAATGAAGGCGATTTAATCTGTGCAGCCGAAAAAATAACTCCTGAACTTATTAATTTTATGGTAAGAGAAGCCGGAGGACTTATTTGTTTGTCGATTACCAAAGAATTGGCAAATAAATTAAATCTTCACCCTCAATCTGCCGTAAATACAGATGTTAAAGGGACTGCGTTTACCGTCAGTATAGATGCGGATCCTGTTCATGGTGTAACAACAGGTATATCAGCATTTGATAGGGCAAAAACTATTCAAGTTGCCGTTAATCAACAGGCAAATCCAAGTGATTTAAGGCGTCCCGGACATGTATTTCCGATAGAAGCAAAAAAAGGCGGGGTTTTGGAAAGAGTAGGACATACCGAAGCCAGTGTTGATTTGGCTAAATTAGCAGGTTTACATCCATCCGGCGTAATGTGTGAAATTATGAACCCTGATGGAACAATGGCAAGACGTAAGGAATTGGCAGAATTTTCAAAAAAACATAATATAAAATTCATTACAGTTGCGCAAATTATTTCATACAGACTATGTCATGAAAGACATGTAACAAGAGAAATTTCTACAAAACTTCCTACAATTTATGGTGATTTTGAAATTTATGGCTATAAAAACCAATTAGACGGCTCGGAACATGTTGCGATAGTAAAAGGCTCCGGTGAAGAATTTCAAAACGGTATACCCGTTGTTAGAATACATAGTGAATGTTTAACAGGTGATATTTTTCACAGTTTAAAATGCGATTGTGGAAACCAACTTGCATCGGCATTAGAGCTCATTGAAAAAGAAGGATTAGGCGCTCTTGTTTACTTGCGAAAACATGAAGGAAGAGGCATTGGACTTTTAAATAAGTTAAAGGCGTATAAACTTCAAGAAGAAGGGCAAGATACGGTTCAGGCTAATATTTCTTTAGGTTTTGCCCCTGATTTGAGGGATTATGGTACAGGCGCTCAAATTTTGCTTGATTTGGGTATTAAAAATTTTAAAATAATCACAAACAATCCTAAAAAAATGATTGGACTAGAGGGCTATGGCTTACATATAGTTGATAGAGTTGCTATTCCACCTTGTATAAATAAATTTAATGAAAAATACATGCATACAAAACGTGATAAAATGGAACATATTTTATAACTTGGAGAAAATGATATGGTTAATCTTTATGAAGGCAAATTAACGGCAGGAAAAGAAAAATACGGCATTGTAGTTGGCAGATTTAATGAATTTATCAGTTCAAAATTATTGAGTGGATGTGTAGATACACTTAAACGACATGGGGTTGATGTATCTAATATTGATGTTGCCTGGACACCCGGAGCATTTGAAATTCCCTTAATTGCAAATAAAATGGCTCAATCAGGTAATTATAACGCTGTAATATGCTTGGGTGCAATAATCAGAGGCAATACCCCACATTTTGATTATGTTTCAGCAGAATTAAGCAAAGGTATTGCTCATGTTAGCTTAAATACCTCAATACCTGTTATGTTTGGTGTTTTAACAACTGATAATATAGAACAGGCAATTGAAAGAGCAGGTACAAAATCAGGAAATAAAGGTGCCGATGCTGCAAAAAGTGCAATTGAAATGGTTAGCCTAATAAATAATATTAATGAAGGAAAACCAACTTCAGTTAATATTTAATGATTTATAATGATTTTCTAAAAAGCCTGATTCGAAATCAGGCTTTTTTAATACTACTAAAAGGTAATCTATTATTATCAATAAGTGGGTTTGAAAAAATTTTCCATAATTTATACTGATTATGTCAGGTATAAAAAAGGAGAAAGAAAATGCGTCATTTAATGTTAAGACAACCATCACGTTATATGCAAAAACTTCAGGAAGAAATGAATAGAATTTTTGATGAAACTTTATCAGATACAAGTTTTTTAGAGTATGACGGGGGCAAACTTGAAAAAGTTTGGAGACCGGCTATCGAAATGTGTGAACAGGATGGAAATTATCTTTTAAAAGCTCAACTTCCAGGATTAACAAAAAATGATATCAGTATAGATATTGAGGAAGACAGTATTATAATTGCGGGGGAATTTAAGCAAGAAGAAAAAATAAAAGATGAAAATTTCATTAAAAGTGAATTCAAATATGGAAAATTTACAAGAAAATTGCCTTTTCCTCAGGAAGTACAAAGTGAAAATGCAGAAGCACATTTTAAAGACGGAATTTTAACCATTAAAGTGCCAAAAAGTGAAGAGGAAATGAAAAAACACAAAAAACTTGAAATAAAAGATTAAAAGCAATCGGCTATCAATTATGATAGCCGATTAACTATTATTAGAAGATTTGAAAAATTCTGATTTTTTGGAAAAGCGAAATGCAGTAATGGCGGTGACGAGACGGCATTACTGCATTGACACTAAATTAAAACAGCTACAAAACAATCAGAAATTTGTTTTTGCAACTAACAAATTTTAGAATTCAGGCGTTTTTATGTGTTTATCATGGAAAAATATAGGCATGTAAAAAATGGTAGCAATAAATAATTCTCCAATTTCTTTTGAGGCTTTATCTGAAGAAAAAAAGAAATATTATAATTTTCTCTATAGAGATCGGCAGGAATATTTACCTGTTAGTGCAGATAAATATATTGTAAAAAAACTTGAATCGAATTTTCCAAATGCTGAAAATACTGATGTATTAGAAATAGGAGCCGGTAACGGACGAAACGCATTAGAAATCGCTAAAAAAAGTTATAATATGACAGCTGCTGAATTAGCGAAAAGTGGTCAAGATTTAATGATTAAACAAGCCGCTGAATATAAGCTAGATAATTTGTCTACTACAGGAGAAGATTTTTTAAAAAATAAAAATAAAAATAAATTTGATTTTATATTTATGAGTCATGTTTCTCAGCATTTTGATTTCAAAGATCTTAATAATTCGCTAAAAAGCATCAATAATATGTTGAAAACAAACGGAGTAGCTGTT
>JAQUYY010000226.1 GCA_028691575.1 Candidatus Gastranaerophilales bacterium | reverse complement strand
GCCCGGTCTATGGCAGGGATGGCAGTTGCCCCATCTGGATGCACTTGTGGCGAAGACGAAGATGATTGCGATTGCGCCACCGGCCCATATATAGCATCATCCGCCGCCGTGGACGGCTACAACTGAGAGGTCAGAATGCCCAGCTACACCCTCGACCTCGACAGGCGCGTAGCTGCATTGATCGAGCTGTTGGACTGCCCGGTGAGGTGGTCGAGCAAAGAGTATGTCCTCTCCCTGGCAGACCACCTTGTGATGCGATGTGATGATATAAACCGTCCTGATCTGAGTGCTCGCATTGTGGCGAAGATAATAGAAATAATTTGAGATTATCATCCCGCCTGACCGGGTTTCTCGATCCCTCCTTTCCTGGTCGGGCGACAATTATTTTTCAGTAGGACTACAAAATGTCTGGCAACAACGTAGCAGATGCTTGGGCGGGAACCAAAACGGCCATGCAGACGGGAGCAACATTCCAGGAGAGAGTGTAGAGCAATGTCAGTATCAGACGAAGAAATAATGCAGGCGTGGGCACAGGCGGGACTGAAGCCCGATTATCTCTCCATCGGCGAGCTGCTGCAGTATGTCGAGAACACCCGGCCCGTCAACCCAAAGAAGCACCGTCACAAGGACATCGAAGCCACAAAGGGGAGCATCCACACTTCAGGCTACAAAGTTCCATCGTTGCTATGGAAGAACCCCCAGACGGGCAAGGTCGAGGTCATAATAGGATCTGGTAGGATACTCGCGGCTGCGGACGATGGCCTGGAGGCTCTGCCCGTCCATTGGGATACTACTATGACACCCGCTCAGGCCAAAGCCCTGCGGCTCGCAGACAACCGCACGCCCGAGATATCATCAGCTTACGATGATCAGATCATCATCGACACGCTCAAAGACCTGAAGCATGCTGATTTAGACTTAGGCTATCTCAAATATGATAAATACGACAAATTCCTGGTCGAGGACCTGGCAGCGGACGACCCGTTATTTGAGGATATTGCGCCCGGATATGCCGAAATGGTAAACGGGCCCGTGAACGAAGTGGATCATGAGGCCAGGCAGGTTCAGTCATTGCCATTGGGCGCACAAGAACCCGAACTTCATCCACCGTTACCACCGGTGAGCAGCGAAGAGCTACCCAAATACCACGGCACTCCATCGGAATCATTCCCATCAGACAACGAATACGGCATACCCTCTCTAAGCCTGAAGTTTGTGCCCGATTCAGTCCCTAAACCGCTCGTGAAATGGGGTGAAATTTCACGTCGTCAGCCCATGCATGGTTGCTGGCATTTTTATATAGAAGATTCCAAGTTCGCCAACCTTGTAAATGATCCACTTGCGCCCCTTTATTCGAATCCAGCTGCTATCGTAGAACCCAACTTTTCCATAGGTTCGCAAAGTCCAAAGGCTCATGTTATTTGGTGGACTTACTGGAAGCGGTTCATCGCCCGGAAGCTTCAAGCCAAAGGCGTTCGGGTCTTCGTGGATCTCAATGTGGCCGAGGTTTACTTAGATCTCAATTTCGTGGGAGTTCCTGAAGGCTATACTGCTTATGCAACCCGTGGGTACAACAGAGAAATAGCCTATTTGGGCAGGCTTTACCAGGCCGCCTGCGACCACGCCGGAACGGAGGATATTGTTTTCCTCGTGTACGGTGGTGGCAAAGTTATTCAAGACTTCTGCACCGAGTTCTCGGATAATCTGACATGGATACCCGAACGGATGGCGGTCGTCAACAATTCGGCGTTAGCAGAAAAAGACGGCCTGGCACCGAACGTAGCTTACGATGATTTCAAGAATATTAAGAAATGACAGTCAACCAATACGGAGGTGACATAAGAACATGGCTAGACAAAGCGCAGCAAGCCTTGCCGCTGCCGCGAACGCCGCAGCAGCCCACGCAGGTGCCGGTATGGGTGGCTCCCCTAAATAGGAGATGATGCTAAATGGCTAGAATGAGTGCTGAAGATCTTGCCGCCGCGGCGAATGCTGCTGCAGCACACTATACCGCAAACATGGGATACGTGGGCGGCGACCCTAAAGAGAGTTAAGGGCCTACTACCAGGCCCCTGGCTTTCATTTGTTTCACAGTTTGTGGATATTTCTTGAGCTGTTCCTGCTCAAGTTGGTCTGGTATGGTCCCCCTGAATGCGATTTTCGAGGGGTCCACGAACTGTGGCATGATGGCCACAGAGCACGATATATTTCGCTTATTCAATTCCTTGATAGCGATTTCCTGGAACTTCCAGGCATCGCCATTCGCACCTGTAATCTCTTCGAATCGCTCTGGCGAATCTGCCTTCACCGCGACGCGAACATGGACGTCGAGCCCACGCAGCATATCGCACAGCTCTGGCATCGCCCCAAGCATGATGCCATTCGATTCGATCATGAAGCCCGCTGGCTTCTCCTTTCGTTCGAAAGCATCGATGATAGCTACGAGATGCCTGGCAGAAGCCTCTCCTAGAAATGGCTCACATCCTGATATTCTGTAGAGGTCCGCGTTGGCATTTTTCTCCTTTTCTGAAAGATGCACGAGCTTCTCAGCGACCTTGGCAGGCTCGTAGAACCTGCCCACAGATGGCTGGAGATTCCGCGAAAGATTCCAGCAGTAGCCACACAGTAGATTGCAGCCCACCCCATCAGCAGTGATGATGCCTTTGCGCATATCGCTTTTATAGAATGGGGCAAACCTGAAGCGATAATACCGCTTCGCAGTGCCCTCCATAACCACGTTCTCGATTTCTTGAGAACGCTTGATAGGATCGAATAGTTCCATTATATCATCTTCCCACTTATAATTCAGAAAAATAATTAGAATGGGCCAACAGATTCTCGATAGAATCTAAAGGCATCCAGGGGATCTATACCAGATACATACTCCTCCAGCCATGCTTGCCAGTCTGATAGGCTCTTAATCTCGCTGCGATGGGATATTTCCCCATTCTCTTGATAGCGAGGGCCTACATCCTGATCTCCTTGAATATCCCCAAATTCGAAGAAGCTCTTGATATCTCTGGAGCCCCTAGATGCTGTTTGGTATTCTGCATAGATCGCACGAGCTTTCCCCATATAGATCCAAGCCCTAAAGCCATTCTCTCCAGCCTCTTCCAGATCTTCAGCGAAATCGAAGAGTACGCGAGCTGATTTGATCGCGCCTCTTGGATGTTTCAAATTGATCTCGATCTCTTCCATCATTCCCACCCCTCGACGTACTGTGAAATTTCCTCTATCTCACTGTCTTCCAGATACTGCCTGTAGTTCTCCAGAACGTCTTCAGGCGTTGTGAGATGATAGTTCCCTGTATAGTTGCTCCATTGGGTAGGCTCTTCCATGTAGAAATCTCCTTTCGAGGAGATCCATAGATGACCAGTATGCCAGTTATGATTATCCCAATACGCGAGCTTGTAATGCTTCTTTGCCTTGCTGGTATCGAATTTGTGCCCTTCAACG
>JAQUYY010000225.1 GCA_028691575.1 Candidatus Gastranaerophilales bacterium | reverse complement strand
AGGCCATAAAATTTTAATTTGATTATTAATTATTATTATGCAAAAAATAAAAAAAGCTATTGTAGCCGTGGCCGGTTCCGGAACGAGATTGCTTCCGGCAACTAAATCCATGCCTAAAGAAATGCTGCCGATTGTTGATAAGCCAATTATTCAATTAGTGGTTGAAGAGTTAGTGGCGGCTGGGATTGAAGACATAGTTTTAGTCACTAAATGGGACAAAAAGCCGTTGGAAGACCATTTCGATTATAACTGGGCATTGCTTGACGACCTTAAAAGGTCGGGCAAAGATAAATTACTTGAAGAAATTAAAAAAATAGCCAATTTGGCAAATTTTATTTATGTCAGGCAAAAGGGTCCGTACGGTAACGGCACACCGGTTTTGTCCGCGGCCAGTATTGTTAAAAATGAACCGTTTATGTTCGTTTGGGGCGATGACTTAGTTAAATCAAGAGTGCCTTTCGCAAAGCAAATGATAGACGATTATAATAAAACCGGCCATCTTATGATCGGAGTGCAAGAAGTTCCCAAAGAAGAAGTGGTTCGTTACGGCATTGTCAAAGTAAAAAAGGGCAGTATGCAAATTCAAGATATTATTGAAAAGCCGAGCGTTAAAGAAGCGCCGTCCCGCCTGGCTGATTTTGGCAGAATGATTTTAAACCAAGAGATTATTGATATTTTAAAAAATACCTCCCTGGGCAAAGGCAATGAGCTTTGGATAGTTGATGCCATAAAACAATATGTTAAGCAGGGCGGTAAATTTTATGCTAAAAAAATTCAGGGCGGCGAATGGCTAACTACCGGCGATCCGTTAAATTATATGAAGACTATGTTGAAATATGCTTTTGATCGCTCCGATATCGGTCCGGAAGTTAAGAAGTTTACTAAAGAGCTGTTAAAGAAATAATAAAATTTAAATTTCCCAACCCCCTTTGATAAGGGGGTTTTTTGTATATTATAATTATGTTATAATATAGCCATATTAATATTAACTATTTTTTATTCACCCCGTTAGAAGTCTAATGGTGGTTTTATGTAAAATAAGGGGAAAAATCATTATGAAAAATATTAAAAAAAATTATAGTTCGAATAATACTTTTAATGGGGTGAAATATGATGTTATTGCCATAGGCGGGGCGACTGAGGATATAACTTTTTATACTGATGAGGGAATTTTAATTAACAACAAAAAAGATTTAACTAAGCAGAGACTGCTGGCCTTTGAATACGGCGCCAAAGTTAAAGTTGATAAGTCTTTTTCCGGTTTTGGCGGCGGTGCGGCCAACGCCGCGGTCAATCTTTCTAATTTTGGCTTTAGAACGGCTTGTCTTTGCGCTATCGGCGAAGATTCTCGCGGCCAAAGAATTTTAAATAATTTTCAAAAACGAGGCATTGATATAACTTTAGTGCAAAAGGTTAAAAATACTGAAACCGGCTTTTCTTTTCTGCTTGTCGGACCGGCTAACGAACATATTGTTTTTTCTAATCGCGCGGCTAATAATAAATTAACCATTAATGATTTTCAAATTGAAATTTTAGATCAAAGCGAATGGATATATCTGACTTCATTATCCGGAGAATGGAAAAATGATTTGGAAAAGATTTTTTCCGTGAAAAACGAAAAGATCGCCTGGAATCCCGGTCATAGGCAGATTTTAACCGGCGTTCAGGCAATCGGAAAATATTTTAAAAAAACAACTTGCTTGATTGTTAATAAAGACGAAGCTATAGAGCTGGTTATGTCCGATAAAAAATATAAACATAAAAATCGCGCTTTTTTAAATAAAGTAAAAAATTTATTGTCAGTTTTAAGTTCTTACGGGCCTAAAATAGTCGTTATTACCTGCGGCCGGCAAGGCGCTGATGCAATATCCGAAGGAAAAATTTATCATCAACCGATTGTTAAGGAAAAGCGGCGCGCCGATACTACCGGGGTAGGCGATGCTTTCGGATCGGCTTTTATTGCCGGGCTGGAATTATATAAACAAGATATTCGCCGCTCTCTAATTTTAGCTTCAAGAAATGCCGCTTCGGTAGTTAGCGTGCCCGGAGCGCAAAACGGTTTATTAAGTAAAAAAGATATATAATAATATTGTCATTGCGAGCGATTAATTTTACTTCGTCATTGCGGGCTTGACCCGCAATCCAGAAATTAGTTTATCGCTCTGAACCCTGGATTCCAGCTCAGAGGCCGGAATGACAAAAAAGCAGGTTTCTCGCAATGACATAAGATACATTATGAAAATTCCTATTGAAATATCAGCTAGACACGTTCATTTATCAGAGCCTGATTTAGAAACGTTGTTTGGCGTCGGCTTTGAGTTGAAAAAATTTAAAGATTTGTCCCAGCCCGGGCAGTTTGCCGCCGAAGAGGCCGTTAAATTGATCGGTCCGCGCGGAGAAATTAATAGCGTTAGAATTTTGGGTCCGTGTCGAGCGCAAACACAAGTTGAGGTGTCGGAAACTGAAGCTAGGCAGCTTGGCATTAATCCGCCGGTAAGGGATTCGGGAAATTTAGACGGCACGCCCGGAATTAAGGTTGTTGGCCCTAAAGGCGAAGTAATTTTAAATCAAGGAGTGATTTTAGCTTTGAGGCATATTCATATTGATCCTGAAACCGCGGCTAAACTTAAAATAAAAAATTATGACCGCGCTAAAGTTGATACTAGCGGCCTGCGCGATTTATTATTTGAAAATGTTTTGGTTAGAGTAAGCCCGGATTTTAAGTTAGCCATGCATATTGATACGGACGAAGCTAACGCGGCCGGCATTGACGGCGAGAATCATGAAGGTGAAATTATTGTTTAGAAATTAAAATTTTTATTATTATGCCAGAACTCCCGGAAGTTGAAACTATTGTCCGCGATTTGAATAAAAAGCTTAAGAATAAAAAAATTATTGCTGTTAAGCTGTTGGATAAAAAAATTTTTCAGTTTGCCGGCGGAAGTTTAAAAAATATTTTGGGCAAAAAAATTAAGGCGGTTAAAAGGCGCGCTAAAATGATAATAATTGAATTGGCTGACTCGTATTTAATTATACATTTAAAAATGACTGGTCAATTGGTCTATAAAACCAAGACTTCATTAATCACTGGCGGTCATCCAATCATTAATCAAGGAAAAAAATTACCAGCTAAATTTGCTAGAGTTATTTTTAAATTTAATAATAATGGGATATTGTATTTTAATGATGTTAGGAGATTCGGCTGGATTAAATTAATGTCTAAGAATGAATTTATTGAGTTTAAAGGCCGATTGGGCATAGAACCGCTGGATTCTGGTTTTACCTTGGAATATTTTAAAAAGGTTTTGTCTCGTAAATCCAGAACTTCAATTAAGCAAGTTTTGTTGGATCAAAAATTCATTTCTGGCATTGGCAATATTTATGCCGACGAATCGCTTTTTATAGCGCGAATTAAGCCTTCTAAGAAGGTTAAAGCTTTGAAGCTAAAAGAGATAAAAAAATT
>JAQUYY010000224.1 GCA_028691575.1 Candidatus Gastranaerophilales bacterium | reverse complement strand
ATATTCAGCCTGATGAATAATTTTTACCCTTAATTGGTAAAAAATTGGACGGGCATGATTTTATTAATAATGTATTAAAAACTGATATAAAAGAATTTTTTACAATAAAAAACATTCGATAAAACAGGATAAAGCTTTTTCTATTGTGGTAGAAAATACATTAGAGGCGTATTTGAAACTTGCAAATAATTACAGAAAGAAAATAAATCCTATAGTAATTGCGGTTACGGGAAGTTCAGGCAAAACAACGGTAAAAGAAATGATTTACTCTGTTCTTTCGACAAAATACAAAACCCATAAATCAATGCTTAACCACAATAATGAAATTGGTTTATGCCAAACAATTCTATCCATGCCGGAAAATACCGAATTTTTAGTTGTAGAAATGGGTATGAGAGGACTTGGAGAAATAGAACTTCTTTCAAAGTATGCCCAGCCGGATATTGCCGTAATTACAAACATAGGCACAGCTCATATAGGAAGGCTTGGTAGTGTAGAAAACATTGCTAAAGCAAAATGTGAAATTTTAAATTATCTTCACGAAGAGGGTATTCTTATTTCGCCAAAATGTAAATTAATTAAAAAATATTCAAACAATTCAGTCAGAAAGAAATTTATTTCAAAAAGAGCTTACACGATAAATTTAATGAATGAAAATCATACAATATTCACTTATAGAAATCAGAACTTTGAATTAAATGTAGCCGGTAAATATAATGTTTTTAACTCCATTTTAGCAATAGAAGTCGGGGATTTATCAGGGATAAAAAGTATAAAAATACAAGAAGGACTGCTTAAATACAATCCTGTCGGCACTAGAGGAAGTATTCAAATTTTAAAAAATAATGTAAAATTAATAAATGACTATTATAACGCTAATCCTGATTCTGTTAAGGCATCAATTGAGTCTGCTATAAACATTTATAAAAAAGACTTGATTCTGGTACTGGGAGATATGGGCGAACTTGGAAATCAATCAGATTTTTATCATGCTCAAATCGGCAAATTTATAAATTTAAGGAATAAAAATATAAGCGAACTTATAACAATCGGACAAAATGCAAAAATAATATCTGATAATGTTAAGAATAAAGACATAAAAATTAATTCTTTTAAGAATAATATTGATACGGTAAAATATTTGAAAGAAAATATAAAGAAAGGTAGTGTAATTTTATTAAAAGCCTCAAGAAGTATGGCTTTTGAAGAAATATCACAAATGCTTCTCGGAGATAAATAATGACTCTCGTTAGCGTATCAATATTAATTTCAATGCTGTTAACACTTATATTGGGTGTTCCTTATATTGCTTTTTTGAAAAAACACTTATACGGGCAATATATAAGGGAAGAAGTGCCTGATTCTCATGCCAAAAAAGCCGGAACACCAACAATGGGTGGAGTTATTATAGCTATTCCTGTTGTTATTGCTTCAATTTTGGCTCTTGTTATGATGCAATATGTTACTAACGATGCATTAATAATACTTTTTACCTTTATTTTATTTACTTTTGTCGGATTTAGAGATGATATAACTAAAATTCTTAAAAAAAATAATAAGGGATTGAGTGCAAAAAGAAAATTATTATTACAATTCGCAATCGCAATGATACCTGCTATTTATATGACAATAAGCGGTGAAACTTATATTTCGTTTTTTGATATACACAGCATAAATTTAGGAATATTTTACCCTATATTTGTTGCATTAGTAATTGTTGGAGCATCAAATGCCGTCAATTTAACTGACGGATTAGATGGTCTGGCAACAGGAACTTCTGCAATAGCATTTTTGGCTATGACAGTAATCTTTTTAACAATGGGAAGATATGATATTGCAGCTGTTTCAGGTGCTGTTTTTGCAAGCTGTATCGGGTTTTTATACTATAACAAATACCCCGCTCAAGTGTTTATGGGAGATACAGGAAGTTTGGCTCTTGGCGGAATTTTAGGAACTATAGCTATAATAGGAAAAATCGAAATAATGCTTTTGCCTATCAGTATTATTTTTATAATTGAAACTTTATCGGTAATCATTCAAGTAATAAGTTTTAAAACAACAGGGAAAAGAGTTTTTAAAATGAGTCCTATTCATCATCATTTTGAGCTCTGTGGCTGGAATGAAAAGAAAATAGTAAACATTTTCTGTATTATCGGGTTTATTTTTGCATTAATATCTTGTTTGGTATTTTTTAGTTTTGAGACAGAGGCTTTGAAATTATGGGGATAGATTGGTCTGAAAAAAAAATTGTAATTCTTGGTTTTTCAATAAGTGGAATTGCTTCAGCCAGATATTTGGCTAAAAAAGTAAAAACGTGTATTATCAGTGAAAGAAGAGATGAAAAGATTGAAGATGCTCTTCTGAAAAATGAGTTAGCAAATTTAGGCGTTAAGATTGAATTTGGCGAACATAAAAAAGAGACTTTATTAACCGCAGATTTGATTATTATTAGCCCGGGGATTCCGCCTCACAGTGAAGTTATACAATTTATAAAAAATAACAATCTTAATTATATGAGCGAAATTGAACTTGCTTTTTTAGAAACAAAAAATCCTTTTATCACAATTACAGGCACAAACGGAAAAACAACGACAGTAAAGTTGGTTTCCGAGATTTTCCAAAATGCAGGCTACAATGCTCCTGCTTGTGGAAATATCGGCATTCCGCCAATTAGCCTGATTGAGAATAATCCTGATTTTTTTGTTACAGAACTAAGTTCTTTTCAAATTGAATATAGCAAAAATTTTAAACCTGAAGTTGGAGCATTTTTGAATTACTCACCCGATCATGTTGATTGGCATGGCAATGCTGATGAATATTTAAAATCAAAATCATCATTATTTTTAGAACCCAAAACTCCTAAACATTGTATATTAAACGCATTAGATGACAAGGTAATGAATTTAGCTCTTAAAATCAAATCAAACGTAATTACATTCGGTGCTAAAACTACTTATCCGGGGATTTATATAAATGATTTAACAGTTTATTATTCTGATAATAGTACTGTAGAACCAATTATAGATGTAAAAGAAATCCCTATAATTGGTGAGCATAACCAAATGAATATTATGGCAGCTTGTGCAATTGCAAAAATTTTTAACATTCCAACAGGAATAATAAAACAAACTATAAGTAAATTTAAACCACCTGAACATAGATTAGAATTCGTAACTTCAATCAATAACGTAAAATATTACAATGATTCAAAAGCAACTAATTGCGATTCCGCAATATGTGCTCTAAAAGCATTTGATGATAAGAATATTGCATTAATTGCAGGTGGGAAAGACAAAGGAACTGATTTGACTGAATTATGCCGTTTGATTAAAGAAAAAACAACCTATACAATATTGATAGGTCAAGCAGCAGATAGAATTAACAATGCGCTTATTCAAGAAAATTATGATAAAATTTATAGAGCAAGCTCGCTGGAAGAAGCAATCGATATAGCAGGTAATTTGAACGTAT
>JAQUYY010000223.1 GCA_028691575.1 Candidatus Gastranaerophilales bacterium | reverse complement strand
CTTTAAGAGAAAAATTTCTTGATTATTTGTCGGAAAATGAAGTAAATCTTTTTATTAAAGAGTTAAAAAATATATTAAACAAAAAGGAAATAACGGTAAAAACCTGCTCTGTGTACATTAGTGCAAATAAATAAATTTAATAAAAAAGCGTAGGTATTTTTTAACCTACGCTTTTGTTTTGGTTATTTTCTTGAAATACTCGGCACTAAACGGCATTTCGCTTGCCTGTTTTCCGTTGCATTCGCACCGCAAATCCGTAAGCTTCAGCCTCTGCCGAGATTTCGCTACTTATTAACCATTTCTTTGAATTTTTTGCCTGCGGAGAAAGCCGGTACAGTTTTTGCGGGAATTTTAATTTCTTTGCCCGTTTGAGGATTTCTGCCGGTTCTTGCAGCACGTTTGCGAGATTCAAAAGTTCCAAAACCTACTAAAGTTACTTTTTTACCTTTAACAACGGTTTTTTCAATAGTTTCTAAAGTTAAAGAAAGTATTTCGGTGGCTTGTTTTTGTGAAATTCTTGCTTTTTTGGAAATTTCTTTTACTAGTTCTTCTTTGTTCATTGAATTATCCTCCAATAAATAGCTACAAGTTAAATTATAGTTAGAGTTTAGCAATTGACAAGGTGTAATAAATTATACCCGACTGGGGAATTTAAATCTCTAAAGCCTTACCAGTTATGGTTTTTGGCTGTATAAATATTGCAAAAACACTAAAGATAATTGTTAACAAATGTAACAATTATCTGCTTTTGTACTCATTTAGAGGTACTTATATAAAAAATAAAAACGTTGATTTGCCTAATTAGTGACTTGTTTTTTTTAAAAAATTGCTTCATTCTGGTGGTCATGTTGATAATGGTTAAATATTTTATATTTTTTATTCGTCAAAATGACATTGATATGAATTTTACTTATATATCTTGGAGAGAATAATGGCAATAATTTGTGAAAAATTTACGGTTAATTCTCGAGGATTTAACGATATTATAGATTTGACGACAAAAGTTGAAGATATTGTTGCCGAGTATTCAATAAAAGATGCGCAAGTATTTATTTATGTCCCCGGCAGTACAGCTTCGGTTACAACAATTGAGTATGAACCGGGGCTAGTTAAGGATTTGCCGGAAGCATTAGAAAAATTTGCCCCGATGGATAAACTTTATTATCATGACAAAACCTGGCATGACGGAAACGGTTATGCTCATGTAAGAGCTTCTATTGTTGGAAATTCAACTATTATTCCCATTATTAATACAAGGCTGCAGCTAGGAACCTGGCAGCAGATAATTTTGATTGATTATGATAATAAACCGAGAACTCGCAATATTATTGTTCAGATTTTTTATTAACAAAAGTTTTTTAAATAATATTAAGTGTTTTGCCCTATTTAACAAATAGTGATACTATTTAAATTGTTGGGCATGCTCCCGACATATTTTTAACTTCAACTCTTTTTAAAGAGAGTTGTGCATAATAAGTGGAAGTGATGAGTTGAGAGGAATGTCTAAAAGAAAGGCAGTTAAAATAATATGACAGAATCTTGTGATTTTTGCTATATAAATCTTGCATCTAACGGATTAAATAGCGACAAACTTAATGAATTAAGAGAACTTGTTGCGGAGTTAATTGATAAAAATTTTAAGAATATTATTTTAAATATGGAAAAAATATCAAAAGTTAATAAAAATGACCTTGAAACACTATTGAGTATTCAAAAATTGGCAATGTTTAATAATGTTTCAATAAAGATATGTAAGCTTCAAAAAAGTGTAACAAAAATGCTTTTGCAGGCTCGTTTGGATAAAATTATAGAAATTTATGAACCGTCAGAAAACGAATCAGTAAAAACTGCTTGAAGTTAATTTAAAAATTATTCTTCAAGGCATGTGCCGTTAGCATAGTCAATTTTGTTGCAATATAAGGCTAATTTTGAGCACCCCATGCCACAATCTCCGGCAACAGAAGTATCCACACAATTATCGCCCAAATTCGTATCGCTAACATCTCTATTTGCTCCGGCAGGCAAAAATTTTCCATTAGCATAGCCGTAGCCTATAAAAATATCTTTTCCATAAGTATTTGGTGGTTTTTCTCCGTTAATATCTACACCTAAATAAAAACAGGATAATGTATCCGAGCAAATAGTTCTATCTGATCCTATATAAAAGAAAGAACCGTTATTTAATATTGCAGAAAATGCAGCACTTCGGTTGTCACTTCTTGCAACTTTATTTAAAAAGTACCAATTATCAGCTTCATGCCAGCATGGATTGTCAGAAGACCCCGTTTCTACTGCAGTACACTTTTTTATGTAGTTTAATTTTTCTAAGAATGCATTTCCGTAGTCATCGGCTAAAGCTTCTCCTGAGGTAGCAAAAAGTTTACTTGCGCTTCCGCCGGCTTCTTGAGTTATTAGCATCCATGCCTGTGAAATTTCGGAATATGTTTTTTTCCATTTTGCGATATTTTCAGCGTTGTTTGTAGTGCCGAATAACATCGGCGTTACGATTGAGGCTATTATTCCGATTATTGCTATAACAATTAATGTTTCAGCTAAAGTAAATGCGAGTTTCTTTTTCATATATGATTCCTTTTCAATTCTTCTATATTAAAATTTATAAAAAAATTCTATCATATTTTTAAGCAAAAAAGAATATTGCTTCAAAATGTAAAGTATTGGACATGCCCAAAAATCTTTTTTAATATTATTATTAATATAATAATTTAAATTTGGAGTCCTTATTTTGATAAAACTAAAACAGAAAAAAGAAAAAAAAACATATGAGAAAAAAATATATTATTCTTTTTTGTCGTTTGTTTTGATAATTTGTCTTATTCAGGTTGCAAGAGGGGCATATTTGAATATAGCCAAATATATAACTCTTCACTCTAAATATAATCAGTTAAAAGAACTTAATGAAGAAGCTGTTGCCAAAAATTCGGAATTAAAACAGGAATTGAAGGATTATACATCCTATAAGGGCGTTGAAGAATTGGCTCGAAATAACCTTAATATGGCGGGAAAAGATGAGGTTTTGGTTATAATTAAGCCACCAATAGAGGTAGAAAAACCCTCTGATAAAAAATGGTACATTTTTTGGCAAAAGTAAATTTTGTTTTGTTTTCTGCAATTTTTGTTCGTGCCATGTTTTTATATATATAGTTACTTTAAAGGATAACAAAAATTTCTTTACGTAGTAAAATTTATTTGAATAGTTTAAGACAGGTTGATTTATGGATAAAAATAATGAACAAATGACAAATGTGATTTCTCGCAATTTTGAGAAAAAAAATGTTAACAATCCTACAACTTGTAATGAAGTTTTTAAAAATCAATCTAATCCCATAAAGAAAAGCCTTTTTAGTCTTATAAGCGCTAAATTATCAGGTAAAAAAGACAGTTATAAATCTTTTTCAAAATTTACACCGGATGATTTGAGATGACTTTTGTAAAGTCAAAAGTATTTAACAA
>JAQUYY010000222.1 GCA_028691575.1 Candidatus Gastranaerophilales bacterium | reverse complement strand
CCGGTGCGGCCATCCTTGCGCCAAGCGTGATTATTTGCTAGATATTAACTATTCGGGGGTGTGGTGAAATTGGCATCACAAAGGTCTCCAAAACCTTCGTTTCAGGTTCAAGTCCTGGCACCCCCGCCTTCGCCCGCCATAGCTTTACGCGACGGCGGGCTTCGCCCTAATCACATAAACCTTGCCGGGCTACGGCGGGCAAGCCCGCTAATAGGAGGCGAATTGCTATTCGCCGATTTATAATAAAATGCATTTTGTCTACACCTTAAAATGCAATGATGGCAACTTATATATCGGTTGCACGGAAGATATTAATGAAAGATTAAAACGCCACGAAGCCGGACAAGTCCCGGCGACCGCGGGCAGATTGCCGGCGGAATTGGAATTTTATTTTGCCATTCCGAACAAATACAAAGCGTTTGAATTTGAAAAATACCTAAAATCCGGCTCCGGCCGCGCCTTCATCAAGAAACATTTAATTTAACCAACCGCCTGCCGGCGGTTTTTGCATTGAAAAACCACATAAAAAGAGTAAGGTAAATATAATGAAATTTAATTTTTTCGTTAAGCAAGCCCAAGATAATGATTTGAGCAAGAAAGAATTCAAAAAGCGCGATGGCTTGAATTATATTGCATGGGACGAGGTTATTGCTTTGGCAATCGGTTTTATTGTTTTCGGTCGGTTTAAGGAATATGGGATCTTGTTTATTCTTGCAACAATTGCGTGGTATTGGTTAAAAATCAGATGTTTTGAAAGCAAAATTATTAACAAACAAAACGATATCTGGAATATTGCTGGCGATGTTCGGAAAAGAACTGAAGGTATGTCGGTAACTGAGGCGGCAGCACAAAGAATGATAGAAGGCGGAAGAAAACCAATAAGGCAAGATTTGAAACAATTGGAATATAAAAGAAAATTTCTTGTTGAAAAATTCGTGATAATAAACTTGATTTTATTGCTCCTAGTTCAATTATTTATTTTAAAATAAATCAATGAAAAGCTTTACCGGCCATTTTTCACCTAAAAAGCCATTGACATTATGCCTATGGACTTTTCTAATATTTTGAGGTAATATGAAATCGTAATTAAAATTTAGCAAATGCCTAAACTTTGCGTTAAAACCGCAAGGCATGGCGCAGAACCCCGTCAAAAATACTAAACTCCACGTTTAGCAACTTTTTGACGGGTCATATCGGGAAACCGGTATGGGGCAGTAATGCCCAGCTGGCGTGGAGCTTTGTGTATATAAAACCCATCGCCGGCAACGCGCGCCAATTTATTAAAATTAAAATTAAAAAAATAAATATGAAAAAAATATTGGTTTCAATTTTGATCAGCGGGCTTTTAGTCAACCCCTTTTTAGTTCTTGGGCAATATGGTAATGCCAATGATCAAGGGCAAAAATTTGAATTGTCGCAAAAAATAAATAGTGATTTGCAAATCAAAAATCAAATGGATTTGGGTTTGGCCGCAAAAACAAATGCTTCTGCGATAAAAAACAAAGCAAACGCAGATTTGCAAAAACAAAATTATGTTCCGGGGGAAATTTTGGTTAAATTTAAAAGTAGTAAAGTGAATTTGCAAACGGCTGGCGGCAGAACCGCGGCGTTAAATTTCAGCCACGCCAAATTATTGGAGAAAAAAGAGGACTTGGGGAAAAATAACATTTCGGTTTTGACGATCAAGGATGCCAAAACGGTTGAACAAAAAATTACCGAATTAAAAAATGATCCGAATGTTGAATATGCAGAACCGAATTATAAGCGATACCCAGCAATAATAGATACAGATGATACTTACAAAACTAATCTTTGGGGTTTGGATAATATCGGTCAAACCGTTAATACGGTTACGGGCATCAATGATGCCGATATTGATGCGCCCGAAGCATGGGCGATCAATGAGGGGGCGAATGGTCAAATTATCGTGGCGGTGATTGATAGCGGAGTTGCCTATAACCATCCCGATTTAGTTGCAAATATGTGGGATGGCTCTAATTGCAAAGATGAGGACGGCAACGTTTTGGGTGGTTGCCAACATGGTTTTGATTATGAAGATAATGACAAAATGCCATTGCCAACAAGCAGTTCGCACGGCATGTATATTGCTGGAACAATTGCGGCGGCAAAAAATAACGACAAGGGAATAATTGGCGTTGCGCCGAATGCGAGAATAATGGCGATTAAATTTGGACTTGATATTGCTTCCGAAATTAAAGCAATTGATTTTGCGATTCAAAATGGCGCGAAAATAATCAATGCCAGCTTTGGTGGCGATACCTTTTCACAATTTGAATATGATGCGATAAATAGATTTAAAAGCGCAGGAGGTATTTTTGTTGCCGCGGCGGGCAATGGTGGATTAGACCAGATTGGCGACAACAACGAAAACACACATCATTATCCTTCGGATTATAATTTAGATAACATTATTTCAGTTGCGGCGACTGACCAAAACGATAATCTAGCTCCTTTTTCCAATTACGGTGCTAATTCAATTGATGTTGCTGCGCCGGGAACGAATATTTATAGCACGATTGCCGATTCACCGGTAATGTTTGAAAATTTTGAAAGTATTGCTACGCCGGATGTCCCAAGCGGCTGGATCAAAGGCGGCACTAATAATAAATGGGCAACCTATAATTTTAATGATAATGTATGGGGCAAAGTAATGTATGGACAAGTTCCGAGTTTTCCTTATGACAATAATGCAAATACCACTATTACATCGCCAACCTATGATTTGATTGCGGGTGAAGCGAGTATGGATTTTTGGACTAAATGCGACACCGAATATATTACTACCGGCTGGGCAGATTATATGCAATTGGAATATAGCGCTGACGGGGTTAATTTTTTCCCGGCAATTGACCCATTCTTTGGGGAAGAGTTTAGATGGGATGAGCCGACCCTCGATCTTTTAAACGGAGAAAATCCCTTAAATAACACCAATGGTTCAATTTTTCATTACGAAAATGTATCGATACCTGCACAATATCTAACTAATAATTTTAAATTCCAATTCAGATGGGTAACGAATGCCTCGGATAATAATTATGACGGATGTTTGGTTGACGATATAAAAATTACGAAATTCAGCGATGGGTCGGATGAGAAATATGGTTACGCCAATGGCACCTCAATGGCCGCACCGCATGTGGCGGGGTTGGCGGCGTTGATTTGGGGCTATCGGCCGGATTTGACATTGCCGCAAGTGAGAGATGTTATTTTGAATACCGGCGATTTGCTCCCCTCGTTAGACGGCAAAACCTTTACCGGCAAAAGGATAAATGCGCAAAAAGCGTTGCAATCGGTTGCACCAATTTCGTTGACCAGCATTGCCATCGCGACACCGGCGACAAAATTAACCTATGCCGTTGGCGATTCGTTGGACATATCGGGTTTGACGGTTATCGGCACCTACAGCGACAATTCAACAACCACTGAAACAATTACCGCAACCAATATCACCGGTTTTGACAG
>JAQUYY010000221.1 GCA_028691575.1 Candidatus Gastranaerophilales bacterium | reverse complement strand
CATCTAATCCATGCTTTGCAATAGGTGCCGGTGGCGGCTATCATTATGTTGATGGTGGAGGTTTTTATAATGATGTAACTATTCCTCTAGATGTAGCAAAAGATATAAATTCAGAAGAAAATGAAACTAAAATCGTTCCTATTTCTGATAAAGCAAAAAACAATGCAATTTCGGAAAAAATTTTAAAATCAGTAAGTGTTGAGAGAACAAACATACTAGGATTGGTTGAACTTGGAGATGCAGGTATTTATAATGCTTTAAAGAAAAGTGGTATAAAAACAGTACATTATATTGAAGTAAAAAAACAAAAAGTGTATATACCTTTAATCTTTATTCCTATATATTTTAACAAATATATAACAACTGTATACGGTGAGTAGAATTACATAAAAGGGAGATAAATTATGAAAAAAATTATAACATTTTTATTATTGACATTACTAATTGGAACATTTACGTTGCCAGCTAATGCAATGGGGCTGTTTTATACAAAAGCAACATACCCAATAACAGCAACTGGTGTAAAATCTACTAAGCCTGTTAGTGAATTAAAAAGAGGTACAGGTAAAACTATGAATATTTTATGGTTTGTTGAAACAGGAGACGCTGGAATTAAAGAAGCCGCAGAAGATGCAAACATAAGAAGAATACATTTTATTGATATAGAAGAAGAGACTATTTTCTTTTTCTTTAGGAAATTAACAACAACAGTTTATGGCGAATAATTCATAAAAATAGAAATTAAAAACAGGCTCTTTAAAAGAACCTGTTTTTTGTATAAAATACTTACTATATTTAAAAGAGGAAAAAATTATGTATTCATTGGGAATAGATATTGGCGGGACTAAAATTTCTGCGGGGATTGTTGAGGATGGCAAAATTCTATGCTGTCATTCTAAATTTATTTCAGAATCTAAAAATCTTGAGATCCCGAACCAAGTTCAGGATGACGAAGACAGACAGGATGCCGGAAAAAGACAGGATAACAAGAGTGGGGTTGTCGATACAAAAGATAAAAATACTTTTAAAATATTAAATCAAATTCCCGATAAAACAGGTGTATTTAATTTTAAAACCCCGAAAACGGCTCAGGCAATTTTGGATTTAATTTTGGAAATAATAGAAAAATTTTCAGAAAAATATACTCTGTCAGCAGTCGGAATAGCCACAGCCGGTGCTGTTAATCTTGAAAATTCAAAAGTAATAGGCTCTACGGGAAATCTTCCGCATGGCTACAGCAATATTGAGTTTAAAAAAACAATAGAAGAAAAATTTAACATCAAAACTTTTATCGAAAATGATGCAAATGCTGCTGCATATGCCGAATATAAAATAGGAGCAGCAAAAGGTCATCAAAATACCATAATTATCACTCTTGGAACAGGAATTGGCGGAGGAATTATTATAAACGGCAGTTTGTTAAGAGGTAAATCAGGAGCAGCAGCAGAAGTCGGACATATTCCAATTTGTGTTAACGAAAACAGAGATTGTACTTGCGGTTACAAAAATTGCTGGGAATCTTACGCATCAGGTACGGGATATGCAAAAACAGCAATCGAAATGGCAAAAAAACTTGAAGATAAATTTTTGTTAAATGGTAAAAAACCTGATGAAATAACGACATATGATATTATTGAATGGAAAAAACAAGGAAATAAATTTGCTCAAGCTGTTCATCAAAAATGGAAAAACTATGTTTTTGCAGGCTTAGTTGCACTGGCTAATATTTTTGACCCCGATAGCATAGTTTTAAGCGGAGGCATGGCTGAATTTATTGATTTTAGTTGTATGGAAAACAGATTAAATCAGAGTACTGTTGTTGCCCCCGTTAAACTTTTACATGCAAAAACAAAAAACCATGCAGGCTTTATCGGTGCAGTTTTATTGGCTGAAAAGCTAATATGATAAACAATAAAAAAATATAAAATTTGTCAGTAATATTTTTATATTTTTTATTTTGTTAAATTTTATTAAATAAAATAAATTAGTGGACAAATTTTTCTTTTTGTTTCATAATAGTAATTGGTAAAACTATTTAAGGAAACAAAAAATGTTAGAGCAAAACTTCACAGATCGTGATCTTCGATGCGCAGATTGCGCCCAAACTTTTACTTTTAGTGCAGAAGAACAAGAATTTTATGCACAAAAAGGTTTTTCTGAACCAAAAAGATGCCCTGAATGCAGGTCAGCCAGAAAAATGAACAGCCGTAGCGGTGGCGGTGGCAGAGGTCCAAGACCTCAGTATGATGTAATTTGCAGTGAATGCGGATGTCAAACTACAGTTCCATTTGAACCAAAAAGCGATAGACCTGTTTATTGCTCTGATTGTTATAAAAAAAATAATAGCTATTAAGTTTAATTTTTTATATACAACGGAAAATTTAAATAGGAGCTTGATTAATCAAGCTCCTATTTGTTTTTGTCTATTAAAATCTTTTACTCTCTTCTTGCTGAGTTTGTAATGAGTTAAATATGAATATGTATTTCATTCATATAAATACTTTGCTGCACAGCCATAACCATAATTACTTGTGGTTGTTGCCCCTTGAATACAGGTATTAGATTCACTTTGCCAAGAACCAAAAGAATCTATACCAAGCGGTTTTATGCCATTTGCTAATACATGTACTCCAAAAATATCTTTGCCTATTGTGTTTGGCTTTTTATATCCATTTACATCAATATAAATACCTCCGCAACGAACTTCTGTTCCTACAGGTTGAGTACAATTGGAACTATCTTGCCACATAGTAACTAGAGAACCATTATTCAATATATAGCCGTTTTTTTGCCAGCTACCTACTGTTGTTCCATTAAGATAATAAAATAAACCAGGTGCGTGCCAACATTCATCTTGTTCTTGTTTGTTTTCATTACAAATTTTAATATAATTAAAATGAGACTCATATAAATTTCTAAATGAATTTGAATTTTGACTTGCTCTAACTAAACTTCCGCCGTTGTCTACCATAATTAATTGTGTTGCCTGTGATAAATCAGCATACTGCTTTTTCCACGCTGCTTTTAGCTCTGCATCACTTGTCGTGCCAAACAACATCGGTGTTACAATTGAAGCTATTATTCCTATTATTGCAATTACTATTAATGTTTCTGCCAACGTGAATCCCGACTTCTTTTTCATGACAATACTTCCTTTCTCTGCCTAAAAATATAAATATATTTGCATTTTGATAATTAAAATAGCTATAAATCATGATATACCATGATTCCCATTGTTTGTAAAGCTATATTTCATGCCTAGCAAGGATTATAGGTTAAAAGATTTCAAATTGCCGTATCCCATGTGGCTCATGAGTTTTCGCAAATTAAATCCCCGAAAACATGATGAACGCATGGGTTGCATGGTTTAAACTCTTAATATTCTTTTGTATCAAGAGTTATAATGCTATTTGTATTAAAATTGCAATCATTATTTTTGTATAACTTTCAGCAAAGTTTTTAATGAAATGTTTCTCAGAGAATATATAATAACCGTAGGTGTATT
>JAQUYY010000220.1 GCA_028691575.1 Candidatus Gastranaerophilales bacterium | reverse complement strand
GCTGCTTATATATATTTTTTAACACTTATAGGTGTAAAATCTTCTACTGCACTTGCATTAAGTGTTTTTTGGTTTGGAATAGTAGTTATTTCAGGTTTAATTGGCGGTATTTTTTATATAAAAGGCAAACATTCAATGCCTCCTAGTGAATTTAACATTGAAAATGAAAAAGATGATTTTAGTTTGGATTTAAAAAGTGAGATGATAAATGAAACAATTTAGTTATCAAAAATTTTGGGTATTAATTATAATTACCGTTATTTTGGCTATTTCAGCATTTTTCTTTGCTAACAAGTTTATTGAACCTAAGGTTTATGACTTTTTTGTTCGGCTTTCTTCTTCGCAAAAAGCTTCATCCGAAATTGTAAATGTGGTTATTGATGATGAGTCATTGTCTAAAATTGGTCGCTGGCCCTGGAAAAGGACTTATTATGCAGATATTTTTGAATACTTAGAAAATTACGCAAATGTAAACGCAATTGCTTTTGATTCAATTATTTCTTCTTACGGCGACAAACAAAGTGATAAAGAATTTTTCGAAAGATTAAATAACCTAAACCAGCCTGTTTTGGGGATGTTTTTTACAAAAAATATTCAAAATCAGCCTGAACTTGCATCGATTTTAAATAAACATAAAATTAAAATGATTGATTTAAGAAAATCTGAAATCATAAAAAAAACAAACTATAGCGGCATTTCTCACTCATTAAAAGAGATTTTATCTTCTAATCAAAAAATTGGCTCTGTGCTGATTCAACCGGATGAGGACGGAATTATTCGCAAATTGGAGCCGTTTGTTTTATACAACTCAAATTATTACCCTTCAATGTCATTGGCAATTTATTCGAAAATCAAAAATAGCAATGAATTTATAATTAAAAAAAATGAATTTTTCAATGACTTAGATTACTTTACATTGCAAAGTGAAGACAAACCGTTTTTATTTATAAAATGGTATAAACCTTATAAAAAAGGTGCTTCAATGTCACATAAATCTTACAGTGCCTGGCAAATTATAAAATCTTACGAACAAATCAAAAACGGTCAAAAACCAATGATTTCTCCTGGGGAACTTAATGGGAAAATAATTGTTGTAGGAGCAACAGCCACAGCATTAAATGATTTCAAGCCAACTCCTCTGGGCTTAAACTATCCGGGAGTTGATATTCAAGCAACTTGCATTGATAATTTTTTGAACAATGATTTTCTTGTTAAGCTTCCCGAAAAATTTAATATACTTGCAATATCTTTGTTGTCAATAACAATTTTTGCTCTGGCATACAGCTTAAGCATTCTTTATTCAATATTGTTTTCAACTTTTTTAATGTTTGCCTATTTGATTTTTTGTTTGATTCTTTTTTCAAAAGGTTACACAATTGCAATAGCCACACCAATTGTATTTTCGGCTTTTTCAATGACAGCAGGTTTTGCAATCAGATATTTTATAGAAAATATTAAAAAACAAAAATTTCAAACAACGATGGCAAAATACGTTTCAAAAAATGTTATGGCAAATGTTTTAAAAGATGAAAAATTTTCAACATTAGGCGGCAGAAAAAAAGAAATCACAGTACTTTTTGCTGACATAAGAGGTTTTACAACATTGTCCGAAACCCTTGAGCCTGAAGAGGTTTCTGAAGTTTTAAATTCATATTTTACACAAATGGTTCCTATTGTTGAAAAATATAACGGTGTTGTTAATAAATTCATTGGAGATGCCTTAATGGCAATATTTGGAGATGTTTCTGATAATGAAAATCATCCCCAAAACGCTGTTTTATGTGCAAATGAAATGCTCAAAACCATAAAAAATCTTCAAAAAAAATGGCACGAAGAAGGAAAACCAAAAATTGAAATCGGCATCGGCATTAATACAGGACTTGCTTTTGTGGGCAATATCGGTACGGAAAGCAGGATGGAATATACGGCAATTGGTGATACAATAAACCTTGCAAGCCGAATAGAAGCCCATAATAGAATTTACCATACAAAACTTTTAATCAGCGATTTTACTCATAATCGGGTTAAAAATATCGTTGATACAATAAAAATAAGTTCCGTAGAAATTAAAGGTCGAAACGAAACAGTTGATATTTATGAAGTAATTAATTTAATTCAAACTAATGACTCAAAATAAACAAATAAAAAATTTAGAATTAATAAAACGTGCTATTGATGTTGAAATTGCACATCATTATATTGATATTTGCGGAAAAAACAACATTTTCTCCAAATTTGTTTGCCAGGAAATAACTTCTATAATGAAAACGGATAAAAATAATCCTAAGTGGGAGTATTTATATAGAATTTTTGAGAATTATCCAACCGATACTCTCTCAAATCGTATAAAATCAATTAAACAATTACTTAAACACTTAGAAAATCCTTTTGAAAATCCGATCAAAAAACAACCAAAATCTTCTGAAATTTCAGAAAAAAAAGATACAAAACCAAAATTTTCTGCAGATGATACTGATGTTATGTTTGTTAAAGGTGTTGGACCAAAAGTAGCTGCTTTATTGAATAAATGCGGAGTTTACACGGCTAATGACCTGCTGCATTATTTCCCGAGAAAACATCTTGATTACTCAAATCGTACTAAAATTAAAGATTTAAAAATCGGAGATGAAGCAACTATATTTGGAATAATCACTCATTTAAATGTTTTTCAGAGTAAAAATCGCTCAAACTTAACTGTAGTAACTATAACCGTAAATGATGGGACAGGAAACATAAAAGCAAGCTGGTTTTATGGCAAATCAAATAAGTTTTTGACGGATAGATATAAAGCCCAATTTCCGAAAGGATCTAACATTGTTTTATCAGGAGAAATCAAACAAGATAATTATAGCGGCGGTTTAATGATAGATAAACCCCAGTCAATGATAGTAAGCGCTGATTTTGATGACAATGAAACTTCTGATAGCTTGCATTTGGCAAGGATTGTGCCGGTTTATCCTTTAACCGAAAATTTAAACGTAAAAACTCTTAGAAAAGCTGTTTTTAATGCACTAGAAAGTTTCTTAGATAAATTAGATGACTTTATCCCTAATATAATAAGAGAAAAATTAGGATTAATTGACAAAAAAACCGCTATTAAAGAAATACATTTCCCTAAAAATACTCAAACACTTGAATTTGCTCGCAAAAGACTTGTTTTTGAAGAATTTTTCTTAATACAACTGCGATTAGCTGTTATGCGAGAGCAAAATAAAAAAATTCATAAAGGAACAAAGTTTTCTGTAAAAGAAAACAGGCTTGTTGAAAATTATTTAAAATCCTTGCCTTTTACTTTAACAAAAGGGCAGAGCAACGCTTTTAACGAAATAATTGCCGATATGTCTCAAGATGAGCCGATGCAAAGACTTTTGCAAGGCGACGTTGGTTGCGGGAAAACTGTCATTGCATGCATGACGCTTTTAACAGCGGTAGAAAACGGTTATCAGGGAGCTATTATGGCACCGACCGAAATTTTGGCAGAGCAGCATTATAAAACTTTCGCACAATGGCTGCCACCGTTGGGGATTAGCTTAGGC
>JAQUYY010000219.1 GCA_028691575.1 Candidatus Gastranaerophilales bacterium | reverse complement strand
CCGGTGGGTATGGGACAATTGTTTCTTGAACAATTTTACCTATTGCATCTTCTGGTTTTATTTCCTCATAATCGCTATAATAGGCTTGTTTTGGCGTTAGTTTCACAATCGGTTCGGACAAAATCATTGGCTCATGCTTAATTTCACTAGTTGAAGAGTTAATATACTTAATTAAAGCATTTTTTAGAACATCAAACTTCTTTTTTGTTGTACCAATACCGCATAAAGCTAAAAACCCGATGTTATTATCTAATTCAACTTCAATTTTATCATTTTCAAATAATAAATCAGCAATTTCATGCCCGCTATAACCTTGCACTTTAGCAAAAATTCTTGTTTCATCAATTTTATAGGCTTTTGTATTGGACAAAAATTCAATATTTTTGGACTTTTTAAATTCTTTTTTGAAATTATCAATATTTTCAAGAAGTTTTGAAATTTTCTTTTTGCCTTTTGGGGAATTCAAAAATTCTATTGAACCTTCAATGCTTGCTATTATTGGATATGATGGTGATGTCGTATTAATTAAATTTAAATTTTTTTGCAGTAATTCATCATTAATTAAAGAATTTTTTGACAAATGCAAAATCGAGCCTTGAGCAAGAGTATAACCGGTTTTATGCAATGACTGAACAGAGGCATCGCATTTTGCAAAATAGCAGGTTTCGGTAATTTTTCATGGAAATTCCACAATGCGCCATGCGCTTCATCAACAACTAATGGTATTTTTCTTGCATTGCAAATTCTTGAAATAGGTTCAATATCGCAAATAACACCTTCATAAGTCGGATTTGTCAAAAAAACTGCTTTAATATCAGGATTTTCGTCAAGTTTTTTTCTTATATCCTCTGGATTAACATTTTCAACAATATTCCAGCTGTCTATCCAGTTATTTTGCACCCATACAGGCATTGCCCCTGTTAAAATCAATCCGTTTATAACAGAAATATGTGCATTTCTTGATATCAAAACTTTATCATTTTTTTTTAATAAAGTAAGCATTAAAGCTATAATCCCCGAACTTGAACCATTATAGAGATAAAAAGATTTTTTGGCAGCATAAATTTTAGCAGCAGCTTCCTGAGATTTTAGCAAAATATTTTCAGGACAACGAATATTATCAAGTCCAATAACTTCAGATAAATCGATCTTAAATATTTTTTTACCTAAAATCTCCCGCAAAATTGTAGGCAAATTCTCTCCCTGGCAATGTCCGGGAGTTGTAAAAAGAATATTTCTGTTTTTTCGCTGAAATTTTTTTAGCGCATCTATTAAATACATTTTTATCGAAAATTATTCTAAAACAGGTCTTAACATTGTAATAGAGCTTAAATTTAATTGAATAAAACCGTGGTTTTCTGCTTTTCTAGTCGGCGAATTTCTGTGAACAATCAAAGCATCTTTAATTGCAATAAATCTTTTTTTGCCGTTTAAAATATCTGATAAAACCCTGTTTTTCTTTGAAGTTTTCGGCAAAAATACATAACCTGTAATCTCGTAATCTTCGGTAATTACAAGAATTTTTTCAGACCATACTCCTGTAATTATTTTTGCTTCTTGTACTGTAAGCTGTTGTCCTTTTCCCAACATATTTTTACTCCCTTTTGTTTTTACATCATATTTTGATAAGATTGGAATAACGGCAAATATAAGGCTAGAGCCATTACTAAAACAATTACACCAATTACAATCATTAATAGCGGTTCTACAAGACTTGTCAAATTTACAATGATTTTTTCTAAGTTATCATCAATATATTCTGAAGCCTGTTCAAGCATTTCGCCCAATTTACCGGCTTGCTCACCTGTCGCTATCATAAACAAAATTATTTGAGGCAATATATTCACACTTTTTAATGCAGTTGAAAAGTGCATGCCGTTTTGAACTTTAATAGCAGTTGTTCTAAGTGCATCCCTTAGGGGATAATTGTTTACCGTAATATTAGATAACAGCAGACAATCTACAATCGGAATACCTGCATTATATGATATTTTTAATACTGCAATAAAGTTAGATAAAGCTGCAAATTTAACAAAATTGTTAAATACAGGTATTTTTAATGATATTGTGTCAATAATTCGTCTTGAAACGGGCCATTTAAATATAAAGATTGTAAAATATGTTAGACTTGCTGCTCCAAGAGGAATTACAAACCAGTATTTTTTCAAAAAAAGCCCGATGCTCATACAAACTTGAGTAATAAAAGGCAATTCGCTGCCCATATTGTCGTACAAGTCTTTAAATGCAGGAAATACGAATATTAACATTATTAAAGAAACAACTATAGCAATAAAAACAACAAATGCAGGATAAACCATTGTGCTTTTTACTTTACTTGCCAATTTTCCTTGTTTTTCAAGTAATCCATGAAGCCTTTCTAAAGTAGCATCTAAGTCCCCGCTTTCTTCCCCTGTTTGAACTAAACCCGTGTACACTCTGCCAAAAATCTCCGGATACATAGCAATAGCATCTGATAAAGATGCACCGGCAATAATTAATCTTCGTATTTCTGCCGCAACAGCTTGAACACGCTTGCTTATAGAATTATTTTCCATAAATACAAAGGCTTCTATAAGAGGAACACCTGTTTTTGCAAGAATATATAATGTGTACGTAAAATCAAGTTGTTCACGATGTTTTAATTTACGCAATTTTACTTTTTTAACATTTTTTATTACGGACTCTTTTTTATCTTTATCTTTATCTTTTTCTTCTTCTAAAAGAGGTATTTCTTGAACATCAATTTGAATTTTTGTAGGAATAAAATTCATTTTTCTTAAAATTTCACGAGCTTCTTTAACGGAACGAGCTTCAAGCTTTCCGTTAACAGATTCTTTTCCGTTTCTTAGTGCTGTATAGTTAAAAACAGGCATATTTATTCACTAACCTTATTCATTTGCAAAACCTAATACCCTGATAAATTCATCAACAGTAGTATGCCCTTTTAAGATATGCTCTAAACAAGAGTTTGCAAGAGTTTTCATTCCGCTGCTGATTGCTACTTCTTCAATATCAATTATAGAACTTGCTTGAGAAATCATTTTTTTAATTTCACGATTAACGGGAAGTGCTTCATATAAGCCAATTCTGCCTATATAACCTGTAAAATCGCATTTGCCGCATCCTTTTGGTTTAAATATATCTCTTTCTTTGAATAAAGAAGCATTTTCAGAATTTGTAATTATTTTATTTATTTCATCATCAGTTATTCTGTAACCTTCTTTGCAGTGAGGACAAAGTTTTCTGACTAATCTTTGTGCAATTACCCCGACCAATGAAGATGCAACGAGATAATTTGCAGCACCCATTTCAATTAATCTGGTAAGTGTTTCAACTGCGCTGTTTGTGTGAATTGTACTCATCACAAGGTGTCCTGTTAGGGCTGCTTTAATTGCTATTTCCAATGTTTCTTTATCCCTAATCTCACCTACCATTATAATATCAGGGTCTTGTCTTAATATTGCACGCATTGAAGATGCAAAAGTTACATCAGCCTTTATATTTACCTGAACTTGGTTTATACCTTCAATACGAATTTCTATA
>JAQUYY010000218.1 GCA_028691575.1 Candidatus Gastranaerophilales bacterium | reverse complement strand
GCATTTTCTTCTGATCGGGATAGGTGGCACTATTTAACACATGCTTTACAATCTTCGCCAACTATTTTTTGGGGGTATAGACTAGAAGATGCGGGTGTGCTTGAGGCGTTGTATCCTTTCACAACCGGCAAACGCGAAAGGAAGACTGCTTGGATTGTGCTTAAAGATGCAGAGCCGGCAAGCATTGAGTATTTTAGAGCAATAGGGTTGAACATAATAAGTGCGGATACTGAAAGTTTACTCCGGTATATCGAATCGTTAGATATTATCCCAAAACATCCGGAAAAAGTAGCGTTTGATACTAAAGCGATGTTTCCTGAATTCAATGTGCCGGCATCTATCGAGGTGCCATCCAGGCCGTTGGTAAGATTTTATACTGGTGAACCGCCTATATGGTCGGATATATTCTCAGGACGTATATATAAAACAAAGTATTATGGCAAGATTGAAAATGAGATATTAGGTGGACACAATGTTATTGTGACAGGGCTTACAGCTAGTGGTAAAACTACTTTAATGATGCAGCTTGCGGCTGGTGTTAGTTTTAGCGGGCATAAACTGGTTTGTTTGGATATGACTAAAGAAAAAGCAGATTTTATTGTAAGACGGCTTGGAGGTGATAAAGCAATAATCTTTGTAGATAATTTTGCGAATGACATAGATGCTTTTAATATCTTGATTAAACTATCAAATATAAGGCTTGTAGTATTTGAAAGAGATTATAACTATGAAATAGTCTCTCACAAAATTGATAAACAAAATTGTCAGCGTGTAGATATAACTATTTTAGACGGGAAAGATATTCAGGAGATATTTAGTAAGATTCCTACTGAGGTCCGTAACAGTGTGCTTTCTCCCTCGGTGGAAGATACAACGTCCCCCTCTTTATTTGAATTGATTCAAATGAATACGACGTTCCCTAAATTAAGAGAACGCTTCCTTGAAGTCATTAAACAATTGGATTCCTCAAAGCCAATTCTGTTAGATATTTTGATAATGTTGTCGTATGTGCATTCTTGTCGGACCCCTGTTTCTTTTGGTATGTTGATGTCGTTTTTGCGCAATATTACTAGCGAATACTCTGAAATATATCAATTGCTTAATGAACTTGGACAGATGGTAATAGATTACAATGGGGCCACAATCACGATAGATGATAATCAGGATTATTTTATACCTAGATCTATTCTTGTTGCTGAAGCAATAATGGGGCAGGTCCCTAGTCGAATTCTAAAAAGAGTAATAACAACTTTTCATAATGAGGTCTCGCCATATAGAATATTTAGGTACGATGTTTTTAGAATGAAAGCGTATGATTCTGGTTTGATGTCACGCGCTTTTCCCGATTGGAGCGAAGGGTATAAATTTTATGAAACTGCTTATGGTATAGACCATTCTGCATATTTGAAGCAGCAGGGGGCGTTGTATCTTGCAAAAATGCAACGCTATCACGAAGCATTTATATGGATTGATGAGGCATTGCTTCAAACAAAGCATAAAGTTTTCTCGATCTGTAATTCTCACGCCATAATTTTGTTTAAAGCCAATATAGATAAAGAAATTTCTAATCCAATTGTTAAGGAAACTCTTGATCATAGTATGAGAATACTATCGGAGTGTTATGATACTGATCAACGGAAGCTATACCACGCCCTTGTTTTTGGTGATCAAGCACTAAAATATTATGAGAAGTTTCGTGATGAACAGGCACAGTGCTATTTGCAGACGGCTTTGAAATGGTTATTTGAAGAAGAAAAGAAAGGTTTTCGGAAGCAAGATATTCAGCGACTTTTAAAAACAATAAAAAGAACTCTATCTATAGCATAAAAATACTTCCTTTTCCCTGATTAAAGTAAAGGGGATTTCGGGAACATACCAGCACATAACGAGGAAGTGTGTGTTTTGACCTAAAGGATTGACAGAATCTTTTTTTTATCGTACAATTAGCACTATCTAGTAGAGAGTGCTAAGTAGGTTTTATATAGCTGGTGGGCAAATGGCGCTCTTTTCTTTGAAATTTCTTCTTTTCTGGGATTAGTTAATGCTTACCCCGGCCCCCTTGGTTTCATTTCTATTGGGCACGAGGGTAGGTAACCTTATCCAAGAAAGGAGGAAAAGAAATGAAAAGTCGAGCTGTACGAGTAGGATATCGAGAAATATTCTGCAAATACATAACTCGAAATGGTAAAGTCATTTATCCGAAAGTGGGTAAAGTCTTTCATTTCTGGGTTAAAGTGAAATAGAGATATTTCACTATTGCCTACCAGCGTTTTCTTTAATATTATTAGTTTTGAAAGAAGATGGAGGAAAAATGTTTCTTGTGTCAGCTAAAGTAGGACCATTTAAGTCGATCAATGAGCCGCAGACCGTAGCGGTCGATGATGCAGTTACGGTATTTGTTGGGATGAACGAGGCAGGTAAAACTGTTTTTCTTCAGGCGTTAGATAAATCTAACGACGCTCTTGGGCTTAGCAAATTCAATCCAGTCGATGATTATCCAAGAAAGGAGCTCTCTTCATATCTCAAACAACATGAGACTAACCCATCAGAGGTTACTGTTTTGACATACCATCTAAGCAGCGAAGAGATTACAGAATTAAATAGTCAGTTTCACGCGAAGTTAAGTTCACCTTTTAGTTTTTCAGTTGTACATTTATACAATAACAAGATTTTAATAAATATAGAGATTAATGAGAAGCCAGTTATCAGTGAATTAGTTTCTAAATCTACTTTGAGCTCTGATATTCAGAAGGTGCTTAAAAAAGCAACATCTTTGCGAGAAATTCCTCTTCTTTTAAAGGGCAGTAGTCTTACAGAGGGGGATACTGCATTTATGAAAACAATTGAAGATCGGATTGGATCTGCTGAGAAAAGTTGGGAATCAGTGGTTAAATACGAAGTCTGGAAATGGCTCGAACCGAGAATTCCCAAATTTCTATACTTTAGCGACTACGATTTACTTCCAAGTCAGACGAACCTTACTGATTTGGCGCAACGTGTCGAACAATCTAAAAGTGATTCTAGGTATCTTGAATCAAAGCATCGTGCTGTACTTGCTCTTTTACGTATGGCGGATATCTCGATTAGTGATTTTACTAAGTCTGGTGGATATGAGCCGCTTAAGGCAAAGATAGAAGCCGTATCAATTAATCTTACGGACCAAATTATGGAATTCTGGAAGCAGAATGAAAACTTAGAAGTCGAGATCGATATTAAACCTGATCCAGAAGATGTAGCACCTTATAATAACGGACCGAATCTTTATCTTCGAATTAAAAACCGTAGACATCGGGGAGTCAGTACTCCATTTCGGCAACGAAGTCGTGGATTTATTTGGTTTTTTAGTTTCCTTGTCTGGTTCGATAGTGTCCAATATCAAATCGATAGGCCGGGGAAAGTAGAGCAGAAGAATCTGATTTTATTACTCGACGAACCAGGATTAGCACTTCATGCGCTCGCACAAGCAGACTTTATGCAGTACATAGATAAGTTAGCAAAAAAGCATCAAGTCTTATATACTACGCATTCCCCTTTCATGGTTCATTCTGATCGCCT
>JAQUYY010000217.1 GCA_028691575.1 Candidatus Gastranaerophilales bacterium | reverse complement strand
TGTTTATAATAATGCAGTAATCGCATTAAATGCAGGCGTTAGACCGGTAATCGGTACGACAGGGCTTTCTGAGCAACAGTTAAAAGATATAGAAAATTTATCAAAAGAAAAAAATATTGGCGTTCTTATTGCTCCAAACTTTACAATTGGAGCTGTTTTAATGATGATGTTTGCCCAAAAAGCTGCCGAATATTTTTCAAATGCTGAAATAATTGAACTTCATCATAATCAAAAAAAAGACGCTCCATCAGGTACGGCAATAAAAACAGCTGAATTAATGAAAAAAGCCAGAGAAAAATTCGGACAGGATAACGTTGCCGAAACAGAATTGATCGAAGGCTCTAGAGGCGGTACGACTGAATCGGATATTCATATTCATTCAGTCAGATTGCCGGGATATGTTGCTAGTCAGGAAGTTATTTTCGGCTCTGGCGGTCAAACTTTGAAAATCAGGCATGATTCCATTGACAGAAGCTGTTACATGCCGGGTGTAATCCTTGGAATTAAGTATGTAATGGAAAATAATAAATTTATTTATGGTTTAGAAAATATTTTGTAAGAGGAAGAGATATGACAAACCTAAACATTGCGATTTTAGGCGCATCAGGTGTAGTAGGAACAGAAATTAAAAACATTCTTGAAGAAAAAAATGTTCCGTTTAATGAAATCAAATTTTTATCAAGTGCGAGAAGTGCCGGTAAGGATATTGAGTTTAAGGGTAAGACATACAAGATAGAAGAAGCTAAACCGGAAGCGTTTGATGGTATAAATATTGTTTTAGCATCGGCAGGTGCATCTACAAGTAAGGAATTTGTTGGTGAAATTACAAAACGTGGTGGCGTGATTGTTGATAATTCTAGTGCTTTTAGAATGGAAGCGGATGTTCCTCTTGTTATAGCAGGAGTTAACGACGATGATTTAAAAAAACATAAAGGAATCGTTGCTAATCCGAATTGTTCAACTTCACAATTAATGCTTGTTTTAAAACCGTTACATGATTATGCAAAGATTAAAAGACTTGTAGTAAGTACTTATCAAGCAGTTAGTGGTGCAGGAAAAGCTGCAATAGATGAATTAACAGACAATACTGCTGCTGCGATGAAAGATGAAAAATTTGAAAATAAAGTTTTTTCTAAAAACATTGCTTTTAATGCCATTCCTCAAATCGATGTATTTGTCGAAAACGGCTATACAAAAGAAGAAATGAAGGTTGTAAAAGAAACTAAGAAAATTTTGCATCTTGATGCAGATACGCCAATAAGCTGTACTGCTGTTAGAATTCCTGTTTATGTAGGACATTCTGAAGCTGTTGATATTGAATTTGAAAAAGAAATTTCTCCTGAAAAAGCACGGGAAATTTTATCAAATGCATATGGTGTTGAAATTGTCGATAACCCTGAGAACAAGGAATTCCCGACACCGGCAGAATGTGCCGGCAAAGATCCTGTTTATGTGGGTAGAATTAGAAAAAATTTAGCGTTTGATAATGGTCTTTCAATGTGGGTTGTAGCTGATAATTTGAGAATCGGCGCAGCTTTAAATACAGTCAGATTGGCTGAAAAAATTATTGAAATGAGACTTTATTAATAAAGGAGTAGATTTATGAGTTTAAGATATGATGCAGGCGAAGTGATTACTGCAATGGTAACGCCTTTTAACAAAGATTTAGAGGTTGATTATGCACAAGTTGAGAAATTAGCTGCTTATCTTGTTGATAACGGCTCGGATGGGATTTTAGTTGCAGGTACAACGGGTGAATCACCGACTTTAACGCACGAAGAAGAGTGGGAAGTTTTATCTGTTGTCAAAAAAACCGTTGGTAATAAAGCAAAAATTATGATTGGTGCAGGTTCAAATTCTACAAAAACTGCTGTTGAAACAACAAAAAAGGTTTCAAAACTAGGCGTTGACTGTATTTTATCAGTTGTTCCATATTATAACAAACCGTCTCAAGCCGGTATGTTTGAACATTTTTCACAAATCGCTCAAAGTACTGATTTACCTGTGTTTATTTATAATATTCCGGGCAGATGCGTTGTGAATATGTGTCCTGAAACTATGGCAAAATTAGCCCAAAAGCACCAAAATATAGTTGGTGTAAAACAAAGTAATGCTAATTTAGATGAAGTTACTGAAATTGCAAGTATTACACCTGATGGATTTACTATTTACAGCGGAGATGACAGCTTAACCTTGCCAATGATGTCCTTAGGCGGGCATGGTGTAGTTAGTGTGGCTTCGCATGTTATCGGTAATGATATCAAACAAATGATTAGAGCATTTAAAAACGGTGATTTAAAAATAGCTCAACAATTACAGTATAAATCTTATCCTGTTTTCAAGAATTTATTTACATCGCCAAATCCGGGACCGGTTAAAACTGTTCTTGCAAACAGAGGTATAATCAATGATTATGTTAGACCTCCTTTAGTGGTTTTGACAGATGAGCAAAAAAAATTATTGTTTAAATTTGTTAAATAAATATCTGAAATCAATTCAGATTTGAGCTCGGGCAGCGGCGATTATTATAGTTGTGGAGATATAGTTGTCGATATTAATGGCTTTGAAAAACCGCAACATAATATTTAAATACAAAAAGACATCAAAAGAGCAGATCATTTGATAGCTAAGGCTTTATTTTCGTTTATACTTCACCAGAAAAAAATATTAAACAACTATGTGAAAAAATTAAATTTTCGAAAATCAGATATCCTTCGATTACATTTTTCTGATTCTGCGGTATTCTTTTTCTGGAAGAAATATTTATCTCCGTCAATATAGTATATCTTTTAAAGGTTGATTTGTAGAGATATTTGCTGTCTTTTCTTGACAGGTCAGTGTAAATGCTTTAATACCAGTGCCAATAAATAATATTTACTATTTCTGTACCAGAAATAAAGGAGGAAATTGTAAGAAAAAATATATTAGAGAAGAAAAGATTGAAGAAGTTTACCAACAAGTATTTGATAGTATAAAACTTCCCGAAGAACTTGCTCAAGAAATGTCTGTGGAGATTAGGAAAGTTTATAAACAATTCACAACCAATGATGAATTATCAGTTGAAGCACTAAGTAAAGAGATTCCAAAAATTGAAAAGAAACTTAATCAAATCTATGAAGATAAACTTGAAGGTGTGATTGATGTGGATTTCTTCTCAAGAAAGAAAAATGAATATCAAACTCAATTAGATAAAATTAGAATACAAATTGATAATAAACTTAAAACCACTCAGGAAAGATTCGACTTTGCACAAGATTTAATCGAACTCTGTAAAGATGCATCGTTACTATTCAAACAGGCATCTAACACTAAAAAGCGTATGTTGATTAATTTAGTTCAATCGAACGCTGTCATAAAAGACGAAAAGCTCCTTGTGGAGCTAAAATCGTTGTTCTATGATTTGGCTAAATATGCCAAAAGTGATAAATGGTACTCCCAAGGGGATTCGAACCCCTGCCGCATCCGTGAAAGGGATGTGTCCTAGGCCTCTAGACGATGGGAGCAGGTATTTTTGTTATTTGGTTTTCTTTTGTATGATTAAAATATCAAAAGCGTATTGCC
>JAQUYY010000216.1 GCA_028691575.1 Candidatus Gastranaerophilales bacterium | reverse complement strand
TTAATTGAGGCGGTTGATTTTTATAATGAATGTAGACCTAATTCGGTAAATTGGGCAGGGTTAATTTATTTACCAGCAACAGCAATTATTGAACATGGCTTTAAATTTAAGACGATAAAAAAGGAAGATCTAAAAAAAATTAATGTTGGAACATTTCAACCGATTAGTTTGTATCATCGAACATCATTGTTTGATCGATCTGGTGCTAAAGATAAGGAAAAATTTATTAATATTTCGGCTTTTATGTTGTTGTTTGCCTTGATCCCGGTTTTTCCAAAAAGTTTTGTTAAGTTTTTGCTAAAAAATAAATTTTATAATTTATCATTGACAGTACCCAATGTGGTAATTATTTTGTTTAAAATAATTTCTAAGATTAAAAATAGACAAATTTATTTGTATACTGATTCATTAAAAATAAGTTTTGCTAATAAAATTCAAAAAATTATATTTAATTTATTTAACAAGTGAAAATATTATCAATCTTACCTACACATAATTCAGTGGCGGCTTTGTTTGAGGACGGAAAATGTATTTGTTATCTACATGAGGAAAAATTTAATAATATAAAAAATTACTGGGGTTTTCCGCTAAATTCAATAGAATATTTAAAGGATAAGTATGGTCTGACTGATTTGGATTATGTTGTATTTCCAGTAAAACAATTGATGTGGGGAAGCATGCCAGTGGTAAACGATAAATTGTCTTCGGGGGTTGAAAAAGTAGCTACTTCTGGAGTTAGAAAGACAGTTGATTATATTGAATATAAAACTAGATGGAAAACTTTGTTTTTTAATTTGCGTTCATTAATTTTAGATAAATTTATTTCTGACCGAGTTAAAAAAGAAATGGTTAAATATTTGTCTGAAGACTTTAAAATAGAGGCTAAAAAAATATTGTTTTTAGATCATCACACTTGTCATGCCTTCTCCCCTATTTATTTTTATAATTTGCATCTTAAAAAAAGTCCGACTTTAATTTTTACATTAGATGGGGCTGGTGATAATTATTGTTCTAAGGCTTTTTTGTATTATCCTAAGAAAAATAAACTTAAATTAATATCAAGCTCGCGATTTGATGCTTCCTTGGGTTTGTTGTATTCTGGTTTGACAAAATTTTTGGGGATGAAACCGACGGAACATGAGTATAAGGTGATGGGATTATCGGCCTATGTTTCCGATGAAAAATACTATAAAGTTATTTTGGAAAAATTAAGGAAGGTAGTTTTTTTAAACAAAAAAACTTTGGGGTTTGAATCCACTTTTAATACTAATTATTCTTATTTTTTCTTTAAAGAAAATTTTATTGGATATAGATTTGACAATTTAGCAGCGGCGACTCAGAAATTGACAGAGGAATTGGTGGTTGAGTGGATTGAATTGGTAATGGCTAAATACAAGATATACGATATTGCTTGTTCTGGTGGAGTGTTCATGAATGTAAAACTAAACAAGAAAATTCAAGAAATTAAAGAAGTTAAAAATGTTTATTTTATGCCAAGTTCAGCTGATGATAGTTTGGGATATGGAGCGGTGTTTGATTTGTTTAAAAAGAAAGGAATATCTCCAATTTCAAATTCTTTAATGTATTCTGGTTTAACTTATTCTGACCAGGAAGTAGAAAATTATATTAAAAAAAATAAATTAGATAAATCTTTTGTGGTTGAAAAATGCCTTAATATTGAGGAAAAAATAGCCAATCTTTTAGCTGACCATAATATTGTGGCCTGTTTTAATGGAGCTGGAGAATGGGGAGCCAGATCGCTTGGAAATAGAGCTATTTTAGCCAATGCTTCGCAATATAATTCTTATTGTGAAATAAACGATGCCATTAAAATGCGTGATTTTTGGATGCCATTTGCTCCGACTATTTTGGATAGATATGCCGATAAATATATTTTAAATTGGAATAAATTGTCTAGTAAAACTAAATTCAGTAGCAAATATATGATTACAGCCTTTGATACTACCCTGTTGGCACAAAAACATTTAGTGGCGGCAATGCATCAAAAAGATAAAACTATAAGACCACAAATTATTGAAAAATCAGATAATAAATTTTTGTATAAAGTTTTGGATATTTTTGAAAAAAAGACAGGAATTGGAGGTATTTTGAACACTTCATTTAATATTCATGGATTTCCTTTGGTGGGAAGTTTGGATCAGGCAATGTTTACTTTTAAAGAAAGCCATTTGAAATATATGGTTTTAAATAATTTCTTAATTTCTAAGAAATAATTTATTTAGATTTGGATTTTTTGGTTAATTTACTTATCAAGAGATTGAAAAACTTATTGTTCATTAGAGAGTGACTTAGTTTGGCAATTGATTGGTTTCTGGTGACTAAATAGATTAAGAAGCCTAATTTTTTACCTAATCTAAATTCAAATAGTTTTCTCTCATATAGATTAAAACCGATTTTCATGATTTCGGTTTTTTGTTTGGCGGTAAATTGTTTGGTTTCAAAAATAGGGATATTATCGCGATAAGAAATGTTTTTTAGAAAGGTTTCTTTGGGAACTAAAAATTTAGCATTTTTAACAGCCCAATCGTAAACTTCGGTTCCTGGATAAGGAACGAGATTATAAAAATTAACGAAATTACTGTCTAAAGATTGGGCAAATTTTAGAGTTTTAAGAGCATCTTGGTAAGTTTCTCCTTGATGGCCAATAATAAAATTGACAGCATTTTTTATCCCAACTTTATTAGTAAGATTAACAGCGTCTTTAACTTGTTTAAGAGTAATGTTTTTATGAATTTTATTGATTATTTTTTGACTGCCTGATTCGCAACCATAAGAAATAAAAATACAACCGGCTTGTTTTAATTTGCGTAATAAATTTTCTGAGACTCGGTCTACTCTAATGCCATTGTAAAGCTGAATAGTTAAATTAAGTTTATGGTTGATGATTAAATCACAAATATCTTCTGATCTTTTTAAGTCTAAGGTAAAACAATCATCATTGATGTCGAGTTTATTGAAACCCTGGTCATACCAATATTTAATTTCATTAAAGACATTTTGAGCACTTCTGGGGCGGAAACACTGGCCCATGGATAATCTGACTGAGCAATAAGTGCAACCATAAGGACAACCTCTGGAGGTAATGATGGGGATAATTTTTTCTTGATAACAGGGATATAAATTAAATTTAAAGGCATTAAAATCAGGAAAAGGAATCTCATCTAATTTGATGATGTATGGTGATTTTTTGTTGATTATTATTTGTTTATTTTTTTGCCAAATAAGACCAGGTATATCTTGATAATTTGGTTTTGATTTAAAAAATTGTTGTAAAAAAAGTGGAAAAGAATTTTCAGCTTCGCCAACCATGGCAAAATTGGCTGGAGTGTCGGTTAATATTTGTTTTCCAACAGCCGAAACATGAGGTCCACCAGCAATGATGGGGGTGGAAGTTATAGATCGGATGTTTTTAATTAATTCTTCAAAATAACCATAAGCATAACTGAAGCCAGTAATGCCGATTAAATCTGGTTTATAAGTTTTTATTAGTTTGGCAAGTTTTTTACTATCATTTTCGACTCCATCGTCGAATATTTTGACTG
>JAQUYY010000215.1 GCA_028691575.1 Candidatus Gastranaerophilales bacterium | reverse complement strand
CTTCCTCACGCCAGAGTTATGATTCATCAACCATTGGGTGGTGCAAGAGGTCAAGCAACTGATATTGAAATTGAAGCAAAAGAAATTATAAGAATGAAAACTATGCTTAATGAAATAATCGCAAATAACTGCGGTCAACCGCTTGAAAAAGTACAGGAAGATACAGAAAGAGATTATTTTTTATCGGCATATGAAGCTAAAGAATACGGTTTAATTGATAAAGTCGTTGAAAAAATAGAAAAACCACATTCGGTTTCAGAATAATACTTAGTTACTAATAATTTATAAAACAACAGAATAATTATTTGCCAAAAAGTTTAAACTTTGGGTAAAAAGTTGTTCTGATAAATAAGGACACAAAGGGCAGAAAAATGATACAAATACAACAAAATGAAGCTGATGTTTCAACTATTTTAGAGCGACAAACTATAGATAAAAAATCATTTGAAAATATAAAACCAAAAATTGATATAAAATTAAAAGAAAAAATACAGTTAACACAAAGTGAATTTCTTAAGCTATATGAAGATATTCCAACATTAAACGAAAGTTGCAAGGAGTATTTTTATGCAGGGTTGCCTTATCTTGAAACTTCAAATTTTGAACATTTAACAGAAATTTCAGATATTGAGGAAAAAGTTCAAAAGTTAAACATTCAAATGACAACTCAAGATTATCTTAATCTTTTAAGAAGTCTTCTTGTCCGATTTTAACTCAAACAAAGTGATTTCGGGCTTTGTGTTAATTCTCGGAGTGTTAATAGTAACTTTTTTGCCAAAAATTTCAGGAGAAATAAGCGATGTTCCTAATCCTTTATTTACATACAATAAAGAATCTTGATACCTATATTCTCCTGCTATATAAGCAGTTCCAAGTCTTTTCTTGTAATAATTTTGCAATAATGGAAGGTAAAACTGCATTCCATGAGTATGTCCGGCCATAACAAAATCAGCTTTTAATTTTGCTATATCTTCAAAATTTATGGGGTTATGCGTTAAATAAATTAAATTATTTTCTTTTGGAATTTGATTAACCGATTTTTCAAGATTTTGTTCACCCAATTCTATATCGTCAGCACCGGCAAAATAAAGTGATTCACCTTTTAAAACAAACTTGTGATAATCATTAACCAGTAAATTTATATCATTTTTTTTATAGAAACCCCTTATTTTTAAGCTGTCATCGCCATCTGAATGGTCATGATTGCCAAGACATGCATATTTTCCATGCTTTGCCGATAAATTTTTAAACATTCTGCTTAATTCGGGCAAATATTTTTTGCCGTTGCAAATAATATCACCAGTTATAGTAATAATATCTGCCTCTAAATTATTTACAATATTTATTGTTTTTTCTATAAAATCGACATTAAATCTATTTATATGCAAATCTGATATTTGAACGATTTTAAAATTTTCAAAATTTTTTGATAAATTTTTAATCGGTATTTGCTTAAAATTAATTTCAACTGTTCGTGAGATTTTTCTGAAAAATTTGCTCAGATCAATCATTAAAATATCTCCAGCTAACTTGTCCGTTAATACAAGTTAGCACATATGAGCATGTAAAATCAAAAAAATATCCAAACGATTACAGCTAATCGGGTAATACGTTTTTGCTCATCATCATAAGAAAATTCACCTATGATTAAAGTAAAAACACACTTTATTAACCCATCTAATCCGCATTTTAGAACCCCAAAAAAATGCCTTGTCATTTTGCCTGATTTTATCGGTGATGCTGTGCTTTTATCATCAATTATAAAAAATTTGCGACAAAATTTTAATTCTAAGTGTATTTTAAACATCGTTTGCAGCAAAAGTGTTTCTTTTCTTTTTAAAAATGCTCCGGATGTTAATAAAATATATTTAAAAGATAGAATTAAAAATAAAACAAAATTTTTGCAAAAGCATAATTATGACACGATAATTATGTTCAATTATCCTTTAAAATGGGCTTTTTCAGCATATCGGGCAAAAACAAGACAAAGAGTCGGGCTTTCTTTAGACAGGCTTGGTATCAAAAAATTCTATATTTGGAGAAAATTATTGACACATTCAATAAAAACAACCCCAATGAAAGATGTACAAAGTCAAATTAGCGTTTATATGCATACTTTAGATAATCTTGGATTGGAAGTAAACAATGAACCTCCCAAATTTACTGCATTTGCAAAAGATATGCTAAAAGCAAATTCTTTGTTGAAAGACATTAAAAAACCAATAATATTAATCCATGCAGCATCCGGTTCAATAGGAAAACAATGGAAACTTGAATATTGGGCAAAAACATTGCAAGAAATTCAAAATAAATTTGATTGCTCATTTATTTGTACAGGAATTAAAAAAGACATCCCTATTTACGAAAAAATAGAAACTTTATCTAAAGTAAAAATTCATAATTTTTGTGCAAAAACGACACTGGGAGAGACTATTGCAATATTATCAAAAGTGGATATAGTTATAACTCTTGATACATCAATTGCTCATCTTGCAGCTGCTGCAAACAGCCCTAATATAATTGTACTTTACGGTCCTACCAATGAAAAACAATGGAAACCGATTTCTGACAAATCCAACATAATACAAATTTATAAAGAACTCTCCTGTCGTCCTTGTATAGCAAGATTTTGTCCTCATAAAAAATGTTTGAATGAACTTTACCCTGAAATTGTTATCGAAAGAATTAGCAATATCATGCTTAATTTAATTAACATTCATTAAAATTAGTTTATTTTGGGATTGCCTTTTTTGAAAAATAGGTTATAGTGTAATTATAGTCAAGAAAAAACTTAAAAGCCTTATTGAGGCAATTTTTTAAACTTTTTGTTTTAATATATAAACATATGCTTGATAACCAGGAGGGTAAAAATTGAATACGCCCGTAATTAAAGACTTAACAGAAGAAAAAATAATTTCGGAAAACGAAATTAAGAACAAAACTAATGTTATTTTTGAAAACAATAAGAAAATAACACTTGTCGGAAAAGGTTCATTAAAAGTCTTAACAACAGTTTAAATATAATTTTAAATATTCCTCTCGATGCAGAAAACCTGCATCTTATCTGCAATCAGTTATTGTTATTTTTATTGGATTTTAAACATTTGCGAAAATAATATTATCATAATTGATTAATACCTATATTGCCTACTTGTAACTATTATTTATTTTAAAAATCAATTAAACTTTTTACAGAAATCAGCTCACGAATGAGAGGAAACAAATATGGCGGTATGGTTTATTTGGGGAAATTTTTTTGTTGGAATATGGCTTATTCTTAGTTCTTTTGCAATAGATGCCGAAAGAACCATTGTTATTTCAAATAATGTAATAGCAGGTATTCTGGTTGTTGTTTTTGCCATATTGACAAGAAGATTATTGTCTAAATCCAATGATAAATATTAATAATAGTAAGAACTCGGTAATTTATACAAGCTGACATTGTTATAAAAATAACCTAATATTTGATAAGCATTATATCCTTTTTGTGCAAGCGCATTTGCTCCATATTGCGACATCCCGACGCCATGCCCGTTTTTAGGAATATTATAATCATATGCAGCTACCGAACG
>JAQUYY010000214.1 GCA_028691575.1 Candidatus Gastranaerophilales bacterium | reverse complement strand
CCTGCCCTGGTTTTTTCGATTATTTGTAAAATATTTTCACTTGCATTTCCGACAGAAAAAATAAAGGGAATATTCAGTTTTTTTAAAATATTTTCGGTTTCTCTCAGCCCTTTAATCAAGAAATCAAGCTTTCGCAAGGTATAAGTGGTTTCAAAATTGAAAAATACAACCAACGGTTGGTTTTCTTTCAATGCAATTTCTTGAGCAAGCATTAAAGCAGGATTATCACTGACTCTTTTATCTCTATTTATCCAATAGAGGATTTTTCCGCCGTTATATTCGTTGTTATTAAATTGCCAGTACCTTTTAGGATTAACTATTTTCTCTAATCCGATATTTTCAGGCAAAATATCAAGCAACTTATATCGTTTTGAATTTGTTAAAGAATTTTGCATGAATTTTTTATAGCATAAAAAAACATTAGGACAATCAGCTTTGTAGACAAAAAGCTTACTGTTATTTTTGTGATAAATATTTATCATCCTTAGCGGCGGGAATTTTTACCACAACATTAGTCGTATCTTCCAATGCTTCAAAGTCAGTAATTTCATAGGGTTTTAGTGTTATAATATCACCTTCTTTATATTCGATTCCGTTCATTTCAACCCTACCCTTAACAATTACTGTTATTTCGGTTGCAATCTTGTGATAATGGGCTTCTTCATAATCATTTTTTTTGTATTTTTTAACCCCTACTTCAACAGCATCAGTTTTTAATACAGTAGGCTCAAAATTGCCTACAAACCAGCCTTTGACCATATTTTTAAGATTATTAAGCTTCATTTTTTAACCTTTTAAAAATTGAATATACGCATCTAAGTCTTCGGGAGTACCTGTTCCATGCATTTTTATTTTGTCAATGTCATAAATACCAACTTTTGCTCCGTTTTTAATTGCGTAATTGTACACAGGACAAACGTAAAACTCATTATTTACTCTGTCATTTCTTACAATCATATCAATTGCAGAATTTACAAAAGTTTTGCCTTTTGAAAATAAATAAATTCCCACTGTTGCTTTATTGCTAATAGGTACTTTTTCCTTAACTTCAGTCACAAAGCCGTTTTTATCGATTTTTGCATAACTCCATTTTTTATGAGTATCCTCAAAAGTCAAAATCGAACCATCTAAATTTCTGTCAAAATTATCTTGAATAAAATTATTTATATCAATATCAACAATCTGATCACTGTTTGCTATAATCATCGGCTCATCGTTATTTATGAACTTTCTTGCGTGCAAAACCGTACAGGCAGCACCTTCTGTCAAATAGTCAATTGTAATAAATTCAATATTGTATTTAGCCTTAATCTCTTTAACAATAATCGATTCTGACTCTAAATGTTCTTTTCTGCAAATTAAAATATATTTTGCGTTTTCAATTTTCAAATTTTCTATTACATGACAAATCATCGGCTTTCCAAGCACATCGATAAAAGGTTTTGGCTTGTCATAGCCAACCTTGGCAAACCTTTTGCCTTCACCGGCCATCGGAATTATGACATTAAGCATTTTTTGCTCCCAAATATTTTTCATAATGCTTTACACCATCTACCGAAGCTAATGACAAGTATTTTTCTCTTTCAATATGATAAGTTCCGATTAATGCCTGGTTTAATATCATTTCATTGTAAGAAGGGCAAATGTAGTATAAATCGTTAACATTGGCATCTTTTTCAATCATTTTCATTGCTGCATTTACAAAATCGTGTCCATTCTTGAAATAATATGCTCCTGATGTTGCAAACATACTGATAGGACGTTTTTCTGCTGTTTCTATAACATAGCCTTTTTCATCAAGTCTAACATATGACCATCTTGGGTGAACCGAGTTAAACGTTATGATTCCACCATCTAAATCATCTTTTTTGAACTTATTAATAGCATCTGAAATATCAATATCTATAATTTGATCGCCGTTAATTATCAACAAAGATTTATCATTATCAATATCTTCTATTGCAAGCAGAGCTGAACATGCAGCCCCTTTTGCTATTTTTTCTATTTGAATAACTTTAGCATCAGGAATTAACAAATTAATAACATTATCCAAATGAAATTTTCGACAGTCATCTTTTAATGTAACAAAAGTAAATTGAGCATTTTTAATTGTTTTCAAATTGTCAATAACATGCTCTATCATTGGTTTTCCAAGAATTTCAATAAGATATTTAGGGTAATTAAACCCTTTGTTGAAAAATTGTTCAGAGCTTCCTGCCAATAATACTAAAACTCGCATAATTCACCTTCAATTTCTTTTATTCTGCCTAAAATATTTTTCAAATTGACATCTTGAATTGATTCTACAATCAATAAATTAGCTCCGCTTGCTTTTGCAGCTCTGATTCCGTTTTCATTATCTTCTACAATTAAACATTCTTCGGGTTTTACGCCAAATTTTTCAATAGCTTTTATATAAATTTCAGGATTTGGCTTGCTATCCTCCACATCTTCATTACTCAAGGAAAAATCCAAATAACGCTGAAGTTTGCTCTTTTGCATCATCAAATCAACGGTTTGCCTGACAGAATTTGATGCAACAGCAAGCTTATAATTCATATCTTTGAGGTTAGAAAGTGCATATTCATGATAAAAAACAGGTTTGCACTTATTAAAAATGAGTTCTATTGTGTAAAATTGCTTCATTCTATTGATAAATTTATGCAAACCTTTTGGCAAACCCCTTTCAAGAGAGAGCATTTCCAGTTTTCTGGAAGTCGGCAAACCATCATAAGTAACCAGATGTTCGTATTTGCTGATTGTAAAACCGAACAATTCCAATGCCTTATTTAATGCTTCATAGTGCCAGTCTTTAGCATCTACCAGAACTCCATCCATATCAAAAATAATTGCTTTTATCATATCCCACTCACTTTTATTTTTTATTACTATTATTTTAACCGAAAAATAATTTTAATTCCTCAGGTTTGTCTGTGCAAATCATTATATTTAAATTGTTTTTACATTTAAAATTTTTGTATTTTTCCCAGGCAGAAAGATACTTTCGCCCATGAAGTTCAGGAGACACTATACAAACTTTTTTATTATTCAAAAGATGATTTATTACAGTTTTCTCATCAATCCAATCTTCTAAAAAACAATCCAGCCAAACACCTTGAGATTCAGCATAAAAAACAGGCTCTTTTTCGTACTCACTCTGGCGGGTAAAAATTTTCAATTCTCTTTTCAAATAAGAAAGACTCTCAGGAATTGACATATCAAAAACAAAATAGTTCTGAATATCGTATTCCTTCAGCAATTGCAGGAGTTTGTCAGAAAGTCCGTTTGATTTTATGTTTATGGCAAGAGGCAGCGTTTTGTCATATTCACAGTAAATTTTTAAAAATTCCTCGAATGACATACAATTTTTGTCTGGAATATCGTGGGAAATGACAAGTTCGCTGTTAAAATCCCGAACATCTGTTTCTGTACCGAATCCTGACTCAAAAGAGCGAATAAAGGCTTCTTTTGAATTCTTTTCGTCAACTATTTTCCAATATCCTCGATGACTTAATATTATCAACAATATATCCTATTTAACAATCCCTTATACGCAGATTTTATAATAACAT
>JAQUYY010000213.1 GCA_028691575.1 Candidatus Gastranaerophilales bacterium | reverse complement strand
GACAGTGCCTAAAAAAGAGCGATAATGAAAGCAACTGTGCCGAATTTTACAATTGGGAGGTTTCGGATGAATCAGGCTATCAGTTAAAAGTTGAAAGCTTGAAAGCGGATGGCGCTGAACCGGCGGTAACTCAAAGTGATTCTACGATATGCACAGAAGAGATTTATAATTTACCGGCCTCTAATCCGGCCTACAAAGCGGATTGCCGTCAGTTTTATAATCGTCATGGCGGCGTCTCTTACCATTTATATAGCCGTACTCTTTCTTGCTCGGATGACTGCCATCCTTATCGTAAAACCGCTTCGGGCGATAGTTTTGAATCACTTTGCATAGGCGGCGGCGTTTGGAATGATACGGAAGGAGCTTGCCTTTATATGGCAATACCTAGCCAGGGTACGACTTGCTCGGCCGCCCAATCAGGCTGCCGTGAATATACGGGCAACACCGGCAATGACATCAGAAATATTTTTACTGATGATTTTTCCGATGGCACTACCGGCTATTGGGTTGGTTTGAACGGTTCAACTATAACCCCCTCAAATGAATCATTAACTTTAGGCGCTGATAATAAAGGCCATTCAATAAAAATTGCCGCTCACGCCGGCGGCATAGCAATGGCTGAGCGTCCGGTCGGCAGCGCGGTAACCGAGGGAAAGTCTTACGTTTTAAGCTTTTTAGCTAAAGCCGATACGGCCACTGATTTAAATATAAGCTTAGTTAATAGCGCCCATGTTATAGCGCCCTTCGCCATGGTTAATTTAACAACCGACTGGCAAATACTGCAAACAAACCTGATTATTTTAAATCATGAAGCGACTTCTTCGGAAGTTTTGCGTTTAAGCCCGGTTTTGCCGGCCAGTAATAATTTTTATATTAGCAACATAACTTTAACGGAAATAGTTGATCGTTATTATTTAATCAAAAATTCCTGGAATACGCCGGCCAGCTGTGATCAAGATTTAGATGGTAATCCGTACTCATTATATATGCTGGGCTGCGGCCAGTACTCTGATCGAGCCAATAAGACTCATTATTTAAAAAGTTTCAGCGAACTTTGTTCCGAATCAGCCGTGGGCTGCGAGTTAATGATTGATACGCATAATTCAACCGCCACAACCACCGAAACTTTTGTTAATTCCGGCACGACTAAAACCGTTGAGGCGGATAGCTTTACTTATGTAGTTTATGGCCAAGACAAGTTATGCAATAGCGAGGCTAAGGGCTGCGGGCTTTTAGGCCAGTCGTCCGTTTATGACGGCGCTACGCTCTATAGCGATGTTTATTTAAAAAATAATCCGGATGATTACAATATTACGCTCTGCGGTGTTGACGCGGTAGGCTGCCAAACCTTTGCTTATGGCGGCGGTGAAAAATATTTTAAAGATCCGGGTGATCAAGTTTGCGAATGGCGGCGCCAAGCGGACGCGGGAGAAAGCCGGGGTTGGTTTAAGAAAAAAGTTAAACGATGCGGCGGCGATGGTACAGTTTGTTTAAGCGACGCTAACTGCGCGACGAATATAACTTGCCAATTAGAAGCCGCGGATAATGATTGCCCGATTTCTGATAGTAAAACTTTGGGTTTGGGCGGAGCGGGCGGACGCGTTAATCAGCCTGGCGAAAATAATTCCGGTAAATGGGCAGGAATTTGCGCGGCTTCTAACTCCGGTTGCGGCGAATATATTGATCCGATATCAGAATTTAGCAATAATTTGATATTTAACAGTACTTTTATCAATTTAGATAACGATCCTAGCACGATTGACGGCTGGGAAACTGGCGCTGGCATAACTCAAACTATAGCGCTAGAGCCAAATACGGTTTACCGTTTAGCGCGCGGAACGGGCGCCGGTTCTTTAACTATAAGTAATTGTTCCATAGCTAGTTCTCTCTATGAAATTAATAATAATAATGAATTAGACGGACCTAAATCAAGCCTGTCTGTGCCAATCGGCAATAGTAAAATCTTTTATTATAAATCTAATGAAGAAGCTAGTTGTAAAATTACAATTGGCAATACTAACGGTGCGGTTGAGCTAAAGCCGGTAACAATTGATTATCAGCTAACGCAAAATTTAGATTTTTCAAGCTGCAACGGAGTGGTTGATTTTAACAAAGGCTGTGTTTTATTTAATCAAAGAAGCCAAGAGGGAGCCAGTTTAAAAAAATTGGATTTTGACGCTGATATTTTAGACTTTAATGCGGCGGCTTCTGACGAGGAAAAAGATTCAAATGTTATATTAAAAGTTATGCCCGACCGCACTTGCGATAAATGGCTGGCTCCGCGCAGCTACATTAAAGATGAAAAGGGCAATAATGTCATTTTTGATATAGGTTTATGCGATGCTATGGATGAAAATAATAATTGCTCAAGCTTTATTACTTCGCCTAAAATAAACCAGGTAGCTGATATTTTAGGCGCGGATAATATCAGTAATTTGTCCGGTTATGCTAAAGCCGGAATTATTGGCGGCAGCTTAGGCGGAGACTATTATCCTTTTGGCGCCATGGAGCAAAAAGGAGAGGTTATTAATTTAGTCAACGGCGGTTTTGAATTTTACGGCTCTAACGGTTATCCGATTGGTTGGAACTGGAGCGGACAAGCTGCGGCCGACAAATCATGGGATTCTAACGTTTTTTCCGTTATTAATAATCCGATTTCGGCGCAAAGCGAAGGCATCGGTTATACTAAAGAAGGTCAGGCGTTTTTAAAGCTTGGCTCGTCTTATGACGCTACCAGCGAAGAGCTAGATGTTATTCCTAATACTGATTATATTATTACAGCCTATGTTAATACTAAAAATTTAAAGAGCGGACAGGCCATAATAGATATTTTAGACACGGCAGAAGCGATTGTCGGATCGGCGGTAATTACGCAGGATTTAGGCAATGATTGGCAATTTAAAGTGGGACAGTTTTCGGTCGGCGGCAGTTCAAGAATTAAAATTAAGCTTTATTCAAGCGCCGGCGGCAGTTCCGGATCCGAAGGTAATTTCTATTTTGACGATGTAAAAATTAGACCGGCCCTAAATTCCAAATATAATTGGCACACTACCCAATCTTGCCGTTTGTATTCTAAAACTGACTCTTTGTCCTGCGATTATTATGAAGATTCGGGCGACCGGCAAAAAGGTTGGTATGGCTATTGCTTAGAATATGACCGCGCGCCAGGCAATCCAGATGCTTGTATTTTATGGTATCCGGTAGATAAAGTTAAAGGCGATGGCGTAGAGGAAGGCGCTGGTTATAATGGTAAAGCTCCGGTGTATTATTGCACGGAAGCCAAAGCTTTGCGGCCGATAGTTTATAAGCAAAGAGAAAAAACTTATACTACTCCATCAGAACCTGATGAAGGCTGGTGTCAAGTTGGCATACCCTCTTTTGCTCCCGGTTATGGCCAATGTAATTCAGGCAATACTTGTTATGAGGTGCCAAGCGGCGTTTGCATCGCCGAGTGTAGCGGAAGTAATGCGACAGGTAGCTGCAATAATCAGGGCTGGTATGAATATTCCGGCACGCTTTATGGGAGTGAAAAAACCAAAGGCATAAAATTTTATGATCCGGTGACAAAAAATATA
>JAQUYY010000011.1 GCA_028691575.1 Candidatus Gastranaerophilales bacterium | reverse complement strand
TTGGCAAAAAATCATCTGATGAAGTTATTGAAAGATTGCATGCGTTTGGTTTATTAGACCTTGCGCCAAATCCTGAAGGTGTTGAAATAGGTGAAGAATGACCCTAAGGGTCTTTTGTATGGGCACTAATCATTCGCAACCAAACTTAGATTAAAGTCCATTCGGGCAGTCATTATCCGAAAATAAAAAAACCCGACAAAAGTCTTAATTATATAAACAAAAAGGAAAAAAACAAAAATGAGACATCAGTGTAAACGACATAAATTAGGAAGACCGGCAGACCAGAGAAAAGCTGTGTTAAGATCATTAGCTTCATCACTGTTTATGTACGGTGAAATAACAACAACAATGGCAAAAGCAAAAGCGCTTAAGCCATATGCCGAAAAAATCATCTCTCTTGCAAAAAGAGGTGACGTCCATGCCAGAAGACAAGCCGGTGCTTTGATTTTTGATCAAAATACAGGAAGATTCTTGAATTTAGAATCAGGAAAAGTATTTGCATCAAAAGAAGAAGCAGGAGAAGCAAAAGTTGTTGAAGAAACAATTCTTCGCAAACTTTTTAGCGAAATTGCTCAAATTTCTGAAAACCGTAACGGCGGTTATACAAGAATTTTGAGAATGCCTCCAAGACGCGGTGATGCTTCAGAAATGGCATTAATTCAACTTGTTTAGCTGCAAAGCCGGACAAGTTGAGTTAGGGTTAAAGGAATAAAACATTGACAAGGTACGCAATAGTTCTTGAATACGATGGAAAAAACTATTCCGGAAGCCAAAAACAACCGAATCGAGCTACGATTCAATCAACACTTGAAGATGCAATGAAAATCTTGTTTAAAACCCCTATAAAAACAATTTTTTCAGGAAGAACAGATGCAGGTGTTAACTCAAAAGGACAGGTCGTCCATTTTGATTTACCTGAAAAGGTAGAAACCGAAAGGTTAATTAATTCTCTGAATGGTATTTTACCAAAAGATATAAGCGTAAATGCGATAGCAGAAGTTGATAAAACCTTTCACAGCCAAAAAAAAGCTGTTTATAGATGGTACAGATATATAATTAACAACTCTAAACAGCGAACAATATGGCCACAAAAGGCTCTGCATATAAGAGAAAAACTAGATGTAGATGCCATGAATAAAGCCCTTAGCTATCTTGAGGGAGTGCACGATTTTAGCGGATTTAAAAGTGCAAATACAGAAAATCCCGCGAAAGAGTGCAAAGTGTACCTGGCAAGGTGCAAATCTGAAAAAAACGTCATATACGTTGATATTGCGGCAAATAGATTTTTGTACAATATGATTCGGGTTATTGTCGGAACACTTTTAAAAATTGGACAAGGTCAATGGGAACCTGAAAAAATTCTTCAAATCCTTGATTCCAAAGATAGGCAACAAGCCGGCAAAACGGTTTTACCGGACGGATTATTTTATATGTTCGTCGGTTATAACGAAAAAATAAACATCGAAGACAATGTAAACATGGAGATAACAAAAGATGAAAACATATTCGGCAAAACCTGCTGAGGTAAATGCAAAATGGCAATTGATTGATGCTGAAGGACAAACTCTGGGTCGTTTGGCAACAGTTATTGCTAACATCCTACGTGGAAAAAATAAACCGGATTTTACGCCTCACGTTGATACAGGAGATTATGTAATAGTGATTAATGCTGACAAAATTAAAATTTCCGGCAAAAAAGAAACTGATAAAATTTATTATCACCATACCGGTTATCCGTCAGGATTAAGATCTATCAGTTTTAAAGATATGATGGAAAAACAGCCTACAAAAGCTTTAGAAAAAGCTGTAAAAGGTATGCTTCCCCATAGTTCATTAGGCACTCAACAGTTAACAAAATTAAAAATTTATGCAGGTGCTGAGCATCCGCATGACGCACAACAACCTATTGAATATAAATTATCGGAGGTTAATAAATAATGACAAAAGAAAGCCAAACAGTTGGTCGTAGAAAATGCGCAATAGCAAGAGTTAAACTTGTTCCGGGAAAAGGAAAAGTTATTGTTAACGGTAAACTTTTAAAAGATTACGTTGGCAATCGTCCTGCTCTTGAAAAAATGGTTTTTCAGCCATTAGTTTTAACAGAAAATGAAAATAAGTTTGATATTAAAATTAAAGTAGTAGGCGGTGGAATAAGCTCTCAAGCAGGTGCAATCAGACATGGTATTTCAAGAGCTTTATTAGATAATAATGAAGAAACAAAAGCCATTTTGCGCTCAGAAGGTCTTTTAACAAGAGATTCAAGAATAAAAGAACGTAAAAAATATGGTCGCAAACGTGCAAGAAAACGTTTCCAATTCTCAAAACGTTAATTCTTATAAAATCTTCTGAAATGTTGAATTATTTGTTAGAAAGTAAATACAAAAATTTACAACGAGAATATAATTTTTCTGAAGATCAGAATAAAATGCTGTGTAAATTTCTCATGGAAGTATCAGAAGATGAAAAAAGAGCTTATTTACAGGAAATCAAGCTATTGGAAAAATTTTCAATAAAAGATCAAATATTCAAGAATGACGATATAATGATGATGAAAGTGTATAATCATATGATTCAATTTTTTAAAAGAAAGTTGGCAGATTTATAATTTATTTAAGACAAGTAGTATTATCCGGTTGTGTTAGTAATTATGTCTACTCAGGGAATATGTTGCAAAAAACATTCTTGGTTTTATATAAATGTGCATATTCCACTCTCACTCGTAAACTGTTTTCAGCAAGACCGATTTTTTCGGTCTTTTTCATTTAGAAGAAATCAGACGCGCTTTATTTTGCCTTGATAAACAAGAAGGTTATTGGATTGGTTTTCGTCTGTAGAAATGGCTGAAAACCGGCTATTATAAAACATTAAGTTTGGTTGTGTGAAGATTTTTTAGAAGGTATTGTTGATTTTTTGAATTAAATTTTCCGTTTTTTCTAATAATTCTTCGTAAGTTCCGTTGTTTTCAATCACAAAGTCCCAGCTTGTAACGTCATCAAGCCCTGTTTCTGTCGGATCATCATCTTGAACAAGAGTTCCTCTTTTTGCTCGATTTTCTTTTGAAGACTCAACCCTTATTGTAAAAGCACCATGCTTTTGAAATTTTTCAAGTTCATGACAAACTCTTACATCAGGAATTATGTAATTTCCATCAAGCTCTAGAATCTTATCCAGCCAATAATCAGGCGATTTTGTTCTTCCCCAATTTCCCAATTCTATTAAATCAGGACGATATTGTGCTTTATTGGCTTCAATTTCTTCAAAAGTAAGATTTTTTTGTTTGCCATATTCTATTTTAATTGCATCGCCAATGCCGATTCTTTTAAATCCTTCAAGTTTTTTTAATAAAATTTTTGCAACAGTATCTTTTCCCGAAAATTGTTTGCCCGAAAGAATAATGAATTTATTTGTCATAAAAAACCTTTTTAAAATATGTCCTTTCTTTTTATATAATAAATTTTTGCAAAAGTCATTTTTATATGAAGCTGTTTGGTGAAGTTTTAACATTTTATAATTATTTTTTCAAGAAGTAATCTAACAAAATTTTGCTGAAATATATTTTCAAGAAAGAGTAATGAGCTTGATGTTTGATTGTAATAAACTTTTCAAACTGCTTTTAATATAAATATAAACAAAAATCCCCGCTTTGAACAAACGAGGAAGAAGAGATCATGAGGCAGAATTTAACAATATATTATTGTTAATTTTTTGTATGTCGTTTTAAAATTTAACTCTCTATTTTTATCCCTTTGAATATACTAATTTTATCCATTAAACAGATGTTTAAAATTAGCCTAGAGAATTAAATGCATTAGCCTAGAGAGCAATCTTTTTAGAGCAATTGTACTTATTACACTAATTACAGCGAAATAAAGCACCTATCGTGCAGTAATGACAGGTATTTTGGGCTAAAAACTTAGTCGCAACCCATCATTAACAAGGTTTTTGCCTATACTTTTTCTTTCTTGGTGAAGGTTATTTCCCACTCATTGTCATGGTTTTCGTTTTCTTGTGAAAAAGTATTTATAATCGGAAGTCTGAATCCAAATTTGCTGCCTTCATTTTCCTTGCTTTTGACAAAAACTTCACCGTTATGATGTTTTTCAATTGCTGTTTTTACAATATGTAAGCCTAATCCTGTTCCTTTTATTGCATGAGTATTATTTTCAACTCTATAAAATCTGTCATAAATTTTGTGTAAATATTTTTCAGGAATACCAATGCCATTGTCTTCAACTGAAACTTCAATATAATTACCGGTTTTATCAATTTCGGCTCTTATTTTAATTCTACCGTTTTCATTTGAATATTTTAGAGCATTTGACAATAAATTCTTAATTACTCGCTCTATACCTTCAGCGTTTATATACACTTTAGGCAAATTTGGTTCGATTATAATTGATATTAAAATATGTTTTTCTTCAGCAAGAACATTCATTGACTTTACGGTTAAATCAATTATAGGTTCAATATCGGCAAGTGATTTTTGAAGACTAACTTCAGGAGATTCCAGCCTTGAAAAATCTAAAATATCATTAACCATTTTATTAAGCCTGTCAACTTCTTGATTCATAATGCCGATAAATTCTTCTTTTGTTTCTTCGTCAAATTCTTTATTATAATTATGCAATGTATCAATGTAGCTTCTTAGAACGGTTACAGGGGTTCTTAATTCATGGCTTACGTTTGATATAAAAGTATCTTTAAGCTTGTCGATTTCCGCTTCTTTTGTTGCATCATGCAAAATCATAATATATCCTTGATATTCCTGAGTTATAGATGAAAACATAGGAGATATTAGTCCTTTAATGATTTTATGATCTATTTCGCAAGAAAATTCAAAAGGTTTTTTCTCAATTTCTTCTAACGGAGTATCTTTAAATTTTTCGATATGATTTTTAAAGCATTTTTCTTCATTTGTATCACAATATTCATGTATCTTTGATTTAAGAATAGTTTTTGACTCTATATCAAGCATTTTTAGGGCAGAATTATTGATAAGAAGTACTTTATCATAATTATCACAGGCAATGACGCCGTTTGCAATGCCCATTAATACTGCTTCCAACCGGTTTCTTTCGTATGTAAGCTGATCTATATTTTTTTCTTCGTATTGTCTTAATCTTACAGACATATCATTAAAGGCTTCAAAAAGTTGTTTGATTTCACCCCAAAGGTCTTTTGATTTTAGTTTGTAACCGAATTCTCCTGATGAAATTCGTTTAACACCATCTGATAATATTGTGATTTGTCTTGTTATTAATAAAGTGTTTACGACAACTGCAAATATAGCAATAATCCATGCTATTGTAAAAATTATAATCATTGAGTTTCGAGTTGTTTTACCGATAATGCTCATATTATTTCCGGTTAATCCAAGTTCCACAGAGCCTATGACTATACTTTTACCGTCAATATCCGCTTTCATCGGCATACTAATGGAAAGCGGCTTTATTTTTTCATATTTTTTCTTGCCTTTGTTTGTATATAAAATATTTCCTGCACTATCTTTAAAAGTTATATATGCAATATCGTTGTTTGTTTGAGTCATTAAATCTGCGTGCAGTTCAAGTCTTTGGAGTTTTTGCTCTTCCGTCATATCTGAAATAAGGTCGATACTTTCAACAGTTAAGGATTTTGTTAGCATTAAGCCAAAATTATAGTAACTGTCGAATATTTTTTGCTGAGTATTGTTTATAACGAGCCATGCTGTTGTAAAAATCAAAAGAGAACTTAAAAACCAGCCAAATACAATTACTTTATTTGGAGTACTGAACATATTTTGCTGATTTTGATTTTGATTCATTTAAAACCCCAACTATTTATTGAGAATTTGCTAAAATTTTATTACTTATGGTTTTTAAACAAGCAAATACTCCTTTACCATCTGTTGCTATTGTTTCAAAGCTCATATATCCTTTTAGATTGTATTTTTCTTCGAGCTTGTCTAAAGAAAAAATATTTTGCATATCACGTTTATTATACTGCAAAATAATCGGAATGTTATCAATTGAAATGTTGAATTTTTGAAGATTTTGTTCTAAATTTTTGAAACTTTCCATATTTTCTTGTTCTTTATTGTTTCTTGAGTCTATAACAAAAATTATACCATCAACTCCGTTTAAAAGATTTTGACGGGCAGGATTATACTCCGGCTGCCCCGGCACCGAATATAGGCTATAGGTTGTTTTGAACCCTTTAATTTCACCTAAATCAATCGACATAAAATCAAAAAAAACAGTTCTTTCGTTTTCATCTTCAAAACATGTCAGTTCACTTCGCAATTCGGGATTTGTCTGGTTATAAATATAAATAAGGTTAGTGGTTTTCCCGCTTTCCCGCGCTCCGTAGTACAAAATTTTAAAATTAACGGTATGTTCAGCGTAATTTATTAACACAAATTAAAGTTCCATTTTATTTATATTACTTTTATTATCTCTAAAAATACTATTCAAGACAAGAAAGTAAATTTTTTATAAAAAAAACAGGCTTTAAATTCTAAAACCTGTTTTAAAATAATTTTATTATTTTTTATTTACATATTTTGCATTTGGCTTTGAACTTCTGCTGCAAAGTCATCGCATCTTTTTTCCATACCTTCGCCAAGTACAAATCTTACGAATCTTCTTACAGAAATTTTTTCACCTATTTTTGCAATTTTTTCTTTAATTAAATCTTCAATTGTTACGCCGGGATCTTTGATAAAAGGTTGCTCCAGAAGAACTTTTTGAGCAAAAATTTTATCAACTCTTCCCGTAACAATTTTTTCAATAATATTTTCAGGTTTTCCTTTTAAATCTTCTTTACCTGCTTCGATTCTTTTTTCTTCATTTATTATTTCGGAAGAAATTTCATCTCTTGAAATATATTCGGGAGCCGCACTTGCAATATGAAGGCAAATATCTTTTAACAATTGCTGAAATTCTTCGTTCTTGGCAACGAAATCTGTTTCGCAATTAAGTTCAACCATAACACCAATTTTGCCGTTATGGATATAAGAGCCGATGAGACCTTCTGCGGCAATTCTTCCAGATTTTTTATCAGCAGAAGCAATACCTTTTTGTCTTAGATATTCAACTGCTTTATTAATATCACCATTATTTTCAATAAGGGCTTTTTTAGCATCCATGATGCCTGCGCCTGTTTTTTCTCTTAATTCTTTTACTTGAGCTGCAGTAACTGACATTTTTATCCTCCAATATATCAATTATTTATTAACATTAGTATTAATTTAAAGGGCGGAAGTTCCGCCCTTTAAAATTTTTAAAGCGAATTAATCGTTTTCTTCTTCACCAATTTCTTTTTCGGTAAATTCTTCAGTTTCTTCTTCTTGAATTTCTTCGGCATATTCTTGAATTTCTTCAGTTAATTCAATTTCAATTTCTTCTTCAGAAACTCCGGCATCTTCAGCTTTGATAGAGTCTGCTTTTTTAGTTGCGGCTGCATTTTCTCTTAATTGTTTGCCTTCTAAAATAGCATCGGCAATTTTTCCTGTAATTAATTTAATTGAGCGAATTGCATCGTCATTTGCAGGAATAACATAATCAATGTCATCAGGATCGCTGTTTGTATCTACAACCCCAATTACAGGCATACCTAATTTGTTAGCTTCTTTAATTGCAAGAAGTTCTCTTTTTTGATCAACGATAAAGAGCATGTCAGGCATGCCTCTCATTTCTTTGATTCCGCCAAGAGATTTGTCTAATTTAATTAGCTGTCTTGTTAAAAGAGCGACTTCCTTTTTAGGTAAACGGTCAAAATGTCCGTTATCTCTCATTTCTTCAAGTTCTCTTAACTTGTTGATTCTTCCTATTATTGTTTCAAAGTTTGTTAATGTACCGCCAAGCCATCTTCTGTTCATATAATAAGCGCCTGCTCTTTTCGCTTCTTGAGCAATTACTTCACTGGCTTGTTTTTTAGTACCGACAAAAACGACATTTTTACCTTTTGATGCGTATTCTTTAACTATTTCATATGCTTCATCCAGTAATTTGGTTGTTTTTTGCAAGTCTAGTATATATATACCATTTCTTTCGCCGTATATATATTTTTTCATTTTAGGGTTCCATCTATGGGTCTGGTGACCGAAGTGAACGCCTGCTTCTAATAATTCAATCATTGATGCAACCGGCATATTTGATTTCTCTCCTTTTATTTATTTAGCTTAGCATTATTTTTTAACTAACTCACCTTTGTATTAGATAATAACACAAAGAAAATTTTTTATACAATTAATTTTGCTTAACAAATAGACATTATCAAGCCTAAAAAGTATAATATAAGTAATTAAAAAAATATATTAAAAACACCTTTATAGCTTAACACTTTTAACAAAAACCGTTTGTAAGTGAATAAAAACAACCGAAAACGGGAATAGTACAATTGTAGTAAAACAATTTTTCCTCTTGATATGGATGTAGAGAACATAAAGGAATATAAAAGTGGACAGGGTTTTATTATTAAATGCGTCTTACGAACCGCTCAATATATGTAGCTGGAAGCGGGCTATTGTGCTTATGTTAAAGGGTAAGGCTGAAACAATTGAAAATTATGAAACGTATATTAATGATAATACGGCCATGCCTACCCCCTCTGTAATAAAATTAACTCAATATGTGGCAGTTCCCTATAGGGAACTGCCTTTTAGCAAAAAGAATATTTTAATTCGAGATAAATATACATGCCAGTATTGTGGCAAAAAATCATCTTATCTTACGCTTGACCATGTTTTCCCAAAATCTCGAGGCGGTGCAACAAGTTGGGAAAATATTGTTGCAGCCTGTCCTAAATGTAACTGCAAAAAAGCAAATAAAACTCCAAAAGAAGCGGGAATGAAGCTTTTAAACGAGCCTAAAAAACCGAAAGGCAAATATAATTATTTTTTGATAAAAAACAGTTATGAACAGTGGAATAAATATCTTGTAAGCTGATTTTTGATAAAAAACTTTAAATTTATAAAAAAAATAGCAATTATAATAATCTTTCTGATTTATTTTATATAAGTGTAAGATTAATAATTGGTAAGGTTGTAATAGCTTGAATATATCTTTTTTAGGCAGTTTTTTAATAAAATCCGATGAAAATGATAAACAGGGTAAAAGGTTTAGTCAAAAACCTTCTGTTAATGGTGATTATAGAAATATAAACAGTACCGCTAAATCTATTAATAGTGAGGCTTATAAAGCTAACTATACTCCATTTTTAGAAGAGAGGCAAAAAGAAAGCGATAGGCTTGAAAAATTAATAGCCCCACATCTTATGGATGCGAAAAATGAGGATAATAATGCGAGAAATAAAATATTAGAAATTTCTTATGATTGGATAGACAGCCGGTCTAAAAAATTATCCGGTAAGTATAACAATAAAATAAGTCCGGAAGAAATTGCAAGTGATGCTTATATGCTGATTCTTGACGGAAATATTTTTAAATATACAGAGCATATGGAAAAAGGGTTTTTAGGCTATTTGTATAAATCAATGGAAAATAAAACAATAAAATTAGTTAACAAATTGAAAAAAGATTCAGAAAAATGTATTTCTTTAAGCACTCCTTATGGTCATGATAAAGGGAAAGGTCAAAGTACAATACAAGATATTATAATGAATAATAATCAAAATATAGAGAAACAAACTCTCGATGAAATTTGTATAGAGAATATATTTAAATATTTATCAGAAAAATTAGATAAGGATGAAATTAAGCTGTTAAAGTCATTTTATATAAATGATTCAGACTCTGATTATAATCCCAATATTTCTGATTCGTTAATATCAATTTTTAATAAATTGGATATTGAAAACAAAGATGAAATGCCAAAATCGCTTAATCTTTTATCAAAAAAAATCAATGAGCAAAAATTAGATAATTATTTAAAACATTTAGATAAATCTGCAAAAGGTTTTGTTAAAATATATAATCAATTATCAAAAGATAAAGGAACGAATCTTGAATTTAATGAATTTCAAAGAGAATTAAAAACGAGAATTGACAATAGACATGAAATTAATTGCATATCAAAAGAAGACAAAAATATGCTTGAATTAATGCTTGGGTTGGGAAGTGATAAAAAATGGAGGAGTCAGATTGAAGTTGCAAGATTGTTTATGAATATTCCGCCAAGAACTGTTAGCGAACGTATAAATAATGCAGTTGAAAAAATAGAAAAGACAGATATTGAAAATTACTTGAATCACCTGAATGTTTCAGCAAGAGGATTGGTGGATTTGTATAATCAATTGTCAAAAGAAAAGGGATATAATCTTGAATTAGAAGAATTCCAAAAAGAACTCAAAACAAGAATTGACAGCAGATATCAGGAAAATTTAGTATCAAAGGAAGATAAAAAAATGCTGGAACTAATTTTAGGGTTAGGCAACGATAAAAAATGGTTATCTCAATATGAAGTTTCTCAAGCAGCGGAATTAAATGTTTCTGAAACTCAAGTAAACAGGCATATGAAAAATGTAATAGAAGTGATTAAGAAATCTGATATAGAAAATTATCTCGATCATTTAAATAAAGCATCAACAGCATCGGTAGAATTATATAATCAACTTTTAGAAAAAACAGGACGAGAATTAACTTTGGATGAATTTAAAATTGAAATGCAAAATCGCATAGATGAAGCATCTGAAAGGAATATAAATCCTTTAACTTCTAAAGAAAAAGAAGCAATTGAAATGCTTTTTTGTTTAGGAAAAAATCATAAATGCTTAAATCAAACTCAAATAGCATTAAAAATGAATGTTGATTCAGCTACAGTAAATAATTTTGTGTCGAAAGCTGTAAAAAGATTAAATTGTTCCGATATGGAAAATTATTTTGGTCATTTAAATAACTCTGCCAAAGGATTTGTCGGATTATATAATCAATTATCAAAAGAAAAGGGATATAACCTTGAATTAGAAGAATTCCAAAAAGAACTTAAAATAAGAATTGATAACAGATATGAAACTAATTGTATATCAAAAGAAGATAAAGATATATTTGAATTAATGCTTGGGTTAGGCAACGATAAAAAATGGTGGAATCAATCTGATGCTGTGAAATTGTTGGGTTTAAAAGGGAATTTTACAGGAATTAATAATCGTATAAATAAAGCGATAGAAGTGGTTAAAAAATCCGATATAGAAAATTATCTTAATCATTTGAGTAAGTCTGCAAGAGGATTTGTCGGATTATATAATCAATTATCAAAAGAAAAGGGATATAACCTTGAATTAGAAGAATTTCAAAAAGAACTCAAAACAAGAATTGACCAAAAACATAAAGAAAAAATAATATCAGATGGAGATAAAGAACTTCTTGAATTGATTTTAGGACTGGGAAAAAATAAAAAATGGTTAAAACAGCCTGAAACTATTGAATTTATAACATCAAATATAAGCAATTCTTCAAGTTCAATAGGAAGACGTGTTGATATTGCAATAAAAAAGCTGATAGCCTAGAATTTCATAATGAGTTTTTTGAATTAGTATAGTGCTTTTTTTACATAAAAATTTTCGTCAAGTAAAAGTTTTTGTTTGATTTCATTAACTTTTTCACAACAATTTTTTAAATTGCTTATAATAAAAGCAGTTTGTTCTCTTAAAGTATAATCAGGGTTTTGGGCAGTTGTTTCAAGCAATTTTATAATATTTTCCGGTTTAAAATCAAATTCAAATTTTTCCAATAAATAATTAATTGCTTTTAAATTCCAATACAAATGAAATTCGGTTTTTTTATAGACATGTCCTTTTTTATTTTTTTGAGATTCTAATAAATTCAATATTTCATTTGTATTTTGAACAATTTTATTTAAAGCAAATTTTTTATCGGGAAAATATTGTAGAAATTCAATAACATTGCGGCAAACATTAGGATTGATATCTTTTATCGTTTCAATGACGGTACTATAGAAAGATTCGTTATCAAAAAATATAAATAACTCTTGTTTTGATAATAATTTTTGCAATGTAACAGATGTTAACTCTCTCGTTCTTGAATTTGGAACGTTAAGCAAACTTACTATAAAATCAGCATCTTGAGATGATTTTATGGTGTCCAGTTTTAATAAAGCCAAAAGTTGCAAATTAGAATCATCTGATTTTAAATAATCGATAAGTTCGTCATAATCTATGTTTTGGCAACTTAATCCAAAAATATTTTCTATATTATAGTCAGGTGTGCAATTTTTCATTTTTTTCTAAATATGTATCATAATAAAAATAAAACGTTTTTTATATTATACTCCGATAAAATGGTTTTTTTAAAGGATTTTTAATAATTATAAAAGTAATAATATTATAAATATGATAGGATGATGAGATGATAAAAATGATAAGCAGATTTTTTGATTTATTTAATTTTGAAAAACATGACAATAGTAAACTTATCGGATTAACACAATTACGGGAAGAAGAACCAATCGTTGAGCCTGTTAAGACTGTTCAAAAATTAAATAAAAATTTGAAAATATCTGATTTGATGAAGGGAAATTATTAATTTCTTTATCATCTGCTATTTTTATAATGATTTTTTGCAAAAGGGACAATTTTCGGTGTTTCTGTCAGCTTTTTTGCCGCAGAAGCTGCAAATTTTATATGTTTTGCCGGGTTTTGCATTATATTCTTTAGGCTTTGCTTTTTTAGCATTTATGTTAGAAACTATTTTTTTGATATAAAAATATATTAAAAATATTGCAAAGAACAAAAGCCCGTATTTAAAGAGAAAAATTAATAAATACAGAGTAAAAATAGCAATTAATATATTGAAAATCAGATTCATTTGATTGCCTTTTAAATAAACAATTTATCCCGATTTTAAGAAATATCCGTTAAATAAATTAATTTTTACAAACCGGCATGCGTGAGCCGGGAGCGAAATTTCGGCAGAGGCTAGAAGGTCGGGCTTTGCCCGCCGGAAGCCGTTTAATGCCGAATATTTTAAGAAAGCGACGTTTTCTTGAAAATCAGGCTTTGCTTGTTTTTGAAAAACTAACTCATTTCAGTATAAATTATACAACAAATTGATTATTTGAATTGGCATTTTTTTTGGAAAAAATCCGAATTACCCTATTAATGCTTTTTTGTAGACATTGACATAATCAAAAGCCATGCGTTTTGCCGTAAAGGAAGTAAGTGATTTCATTTTGCATTTTTGTGCAATTTTTGATAATAAAGGTTTATTTTCCATAAGATTGTTTATTTGTCTCAAAAGTGAATTTAAGTCGTTTTTTCGATAAAAAACACCGCAATCATTCCATAATTCTCTATAAAAACCTGTATCATTCGAAATAATTGCACAATTTATTGCTGCTGCTCTCATGGAATTTAGCCCAAAATGCTCTGAGCTTGATAATGCTAAATATATTGAATTTTCTCTGTTAAAATTGAATACATCCTTGTCTGAAATATATTGAATTTTATCACTAGAAATTGTTGAATTGGAGTTTTTTGATAAAATAAAAATATATATATTTTCAGGCAATTTCGAGCAAATTTTGGATAAAAATATATCACTGTTGGGAAAATTTGCTTCAATAATTATCGATGGCAAAGAAAGAGATTTTTCTGAAGAAAAAGAGGATATTCCATTATATATTATATTTATTTTTTTATTAACATTGGTAAAATCCGAAAGTTTTTTGGCATTAATTTTTGAAGTTGTAACTATTTCATTTGCGAATAAAGTGCTTTTTGCCATGAAATCATTATATTGAGCTTTTTCTTTTTCGCAAAAATATTTTTGCTTTAAATTTGTGCTGTGAGCCGTTAATATTGTTGCTGCGTCAAATTCAGTACTGCCTAAATAGTGATTCAAGTGAATTAAATGGGGAGAAAAATCTTCTGCTGCATAAGAAATCATTTCAGTTATTTTGTGGCATTCTTGATTGAATTTATAAAAATTTTCGGGGGCATAATCAAAATTATTTAAAAGAAGTATTTTGTTTTGTTCATTTTCAAATTCTTTAAAATTTTCATCGCCATTACCGATTATTGCAAAGCAAATTTGAGCATTAAAATTTTTGATAAGCTCCCTACCTAATGTTTTTGTGTACTCTGCAAGTTTTCCGTTACTATTTGTTGTCAATAGTAATTTGAAGCCAGCCATAAAAACCTCTTTTTGCAAAAACTTACACTAGATTAAGCCATTATTTAAATGCCGTCATTCGATGATTTACTATAGTATATAAGCAATAAAAAAGCAGACTTTAAAAGTTTGCTTTTTTAAATATAATTTTTATTTTATTTATTATCTTCCAAGCTGTGTTATTTTTGTTAAAATCTGGTTAATAGCACGGAATGTTTGGCTGTTTGCATCAACTGATCTTTGAGCGATAATCATTTCAGCAAATTGTGTCGGCAAATCTACGTTAGAAGATTCAAGACCACCCGAGCTTACTTGTCCAAAACCGTTTGTATTACCTGTAGAGAATGTTAACTGTCCTGAGTTTGGACCAACAGAGAAGAGGTTTCCTCCTTCTGAAATAAGACCGTTATTATTAACAACGGTAGCCATTTGAATTTGTAAATTAGCAGGATCGATAACGCTACCTAAAACAGATATTTTATCTTGAGAAATATAAACACCTGTTGAAGTTTTGTATAAAAGTTCTTTTTCTACGCCGTTTTCTGCAGTAACAACAGTTAATTTATCACCGTTTGAGTAAGTTACTTCAATAGAACCATCAGTACCTACAGAATAAGAAGACATTACTTTTGCTGTTGAAGCTGTATCAGGGGGCTGAATAGTTGCTTCATAGCTTAAGGTCTTTGATGTATAGTATGTTGAAGTACTTGCAGTATCTCCTACCGTTGTTGAAATTTGAGATTCGCTTACAAAGTTACTGCTTCCGCCTGTTAGAGAGAAACTTGTAATGCCTCCGTCTCCTGAAGAATCAGTTTTAAATACTAATTGACCATTATAATTTGGTATTGAACCATCATCCAGAGTAATGCCTGTAGGACATATTTCCAAAGTAAGTTTTGCAGGATCGGCATCCATTCCGTCTGCTATACCTGCTGCAGATGTCCCGGCAAAATAACCATTAACCATATCAGCCATTTCTTGATAAGTAGCTGTATTATCGATAGTAAATTCCTTAGAAACAGTTGCTGTTGTTGCAGGAGTTGTAGAACTATCGGTTACATAAGTAACATTAACAGAAAATGTTCCGCTCGTTATGTCCGAACTATTAGAATCAACAACATTCATTGAAGCTAATTGGTCATCACCGGTATAATCCATTTTTAAAGAAGGAGGAATTAAAACAGTTTCGGTACTGGCCTCAGTACTTAGGACTCTATCAGTACCAATAACTTTTAAACCATCTGCTGTAATCATGTTTCCGCGAGAGTCAAGAGTAAAGTTTCCGGCTCTTGTCAGCATTATTGCACCATCCGCATTTTGAACAGCAAAAAACCCGTTTCCTTGTATATTTAAATCGGATGATTTGCCGGTAGATTGTACTGTTCCACTGGTAAAGTTTTGAGTTACGTCACTTATTTCTACTCCCAGACCTACTTGTAGTGGGTTTGTACCACCCATGTCGGTTGTTGGTGCAGTACCTGATGATAAAGTTGATGAGAATACGTTTTGAAAGTTAATGTCGCTTGATTTAAAAGCAACTGTATTCATGTTTGCAATGTTGTTTGATATTACGTCGATTTTTGACTGTGCGGTACTAATCCCACCAATAGCCGTATAAAGACCCTGTGACATTTTGTCCTCCCCTTCTTTTTATGATTCAGTAGTAGTATTTTCTCTTATGCTTTGAACTGTATCTAAATTATATTCTACTCCGTCGATGACTACACTTGCACCTTCTTCTGCAAATTTTGCTTCGGTTACAACTCCGCTTATTTCTACGTTTTCTCCATCAGAATTTTCTCCCGCTACGGTTACTTCTTTTCCTATTAATGAACTTGCCTGCATAATTTGATTTGATGCATATAGCATTTCGTTTGAAGTTGTTAAATTAGAGTTTAATTTTTGTAGCTCACTAACACTGGTCAATTGTGCCTGTTGAGATATAAATTCCTGGCTTCCTGTAGGATTTAGCGGATCTTGATATTGCAATTGAGTCATTAGAAGCTGTAAAAATGCATCTTGATCCAGGGATGTTTTCCCAGCATCATCTGCGTTTTGACTGGCATATACCGTTGCTGTGTTGTTTTGAATTTGGGTTAATGTATCATTTACGCTGCTTACCATTTTTTTACTCCTATGTTTTTATACTTTATAGTCTACCAATCCGGCATGTGTTGTATTGCTAACATTTGTTTCTATTGTTTTTGCGGTATTTTCAATATCATCTTCCCGAAAATTTGAATAATTTATTTTTGAAAAATTGCTTTTAGAAGTTTGATTACTGTCTTTAGAATTTGAATTAGCAAATTCTTCCTGCATTTGCTCAAAAGATTTATTTTCATTATTATTCATATCAAATTGTTGAGATCCGGTTTCTTTTGGTGCTTGAACTTTTATAGTGATGTTGTCAACATTTACTCCTTGTTGTTCAAGAGTTTGTTTTAATGTTTCCATTCCTTTGCTCAAGGCATCTTTTACTTGTTGATTTTCCGCTGAAATTTCTGCCGATAAAATGCCTTTTTCGCTAATAATATTAATATCAACCTTTCCAAGATTTTCAGGTTTTAAAATCATAGAAATTTGTGATTTGTTCGCTCCAATTTCACCGGATATTTTTTTCATAACCTGATCTAAAATATTAGACGGAGAATTTTGAGCGGTTTGTTTTGATTCAAGTACTTTATCAAATTCGACACTCTTTTCAAAAGCTATTTTTGCAGTATCAACTTGTGTATTTTGAATACTTTGATTAGAATTTGAAGATACTTTGATTTGAACTTGTTTATCTTGAGTCGGATTATCTTTTGTATGTTGTC
>JAQUYY010000212.1 GCA_028691575.1 Candidatus Gastranaerophilales bacterium | reverse complement strand
TACATAGAAAACCGAAATATTGACGTAAACATGGCAAAAGAAGAAATAAATGAAGCAAAAGGGCTTTATATAAAGTCTTTTGGTCCTTTCTTGCCTTCTTTAAAAATGCAATATTCCGCAGAAAAATTTAATGGAGGAGAAGTATATTACTATTCTGAGCCTATAACCATTGACAGAACAACTTATAGACCGACTTTAGCTGTTGATTACTCTATTCATACAGGAGGAAGAGCCTTTTGGGAACTTGGATACTATAAAAATCAATTGAAAAAATACGAAAGAGCATATGATAGAACAGTACAAAAAACTTTGCTGGATTCCGTTTCGGCTTATTTTACATGGTTAAAAAGTTTTGCCGATATGGAACTTGCAGAACAACAGCTTAGCGAAGCAAAAGAAAGGCTAAACCTTGCAAAATCAAGATTTAAAAATGGTTTTGGCGAAGAATTAGATATTTCAAAAGCGCAAAATCTTGTTAATGAAAAAGAAAATAAATTTTATGAAATTCAGCATAATAATGATATTGCAGAAATCTATTTAGCTGTAATGCTTAATTTAGAACACTTCAAAAGAATTACTCCGGCAAACACAAGGATTAAGCCGATAAATTTCATTAATGAAGAAAAAACCGCAGAAACATATTTTGCTGATGCAAAAGAAAAAAGACCTGATATAAAAGAAGCAATTTTTGCAATAAAAGAAGCTGAAAATGAACACAAAGCAGCTGTCTCGGATATTTTTCCGACAATATCATTAAGCGCATACACACGAGGTATCGGCGATGATATGGATACTCTAAGAAATACCAAACAAGCTATGATTGCCGTAAATATGAACCTGCTAAACTATATGGGGCTAAACATTGCAGGAAACGTAAAACAAGGAAAATCAAAATTAAAACAGGCAATTTTAAGAAAACAAAAAATCTTAAATGAGTCATATAAAAGCTTAAATGAAGTTTATTACCAAAATCAGCTTTTAAAAAATAAATTGACTTTAGCTGATCAAAAAGTAATTACAGCAAAAAAGAATTATGAAATTTTTAAAGAAAAATTCAAAAAAGGAACAGCCATAAACCTTGATGTAGTAAGGGCTAAAACAGGTTTTATTCAAGCAAGATGCGAATATGAACAAATTGCAATGGAAAGTAATTTAGCCCAGCTGAAACTATTATATGAAGCAGGTATTCTAACGCCTGAAGCAATTTTGAACAGTATAGTATTGATAGAGAGTAACTAAAATGAAATTTAAATTTTTTTTAAATGTATTAATCTTGGTTTTGATTTTATCTGCAGCAACATACAAACTTTTATCGAACGATTTTAATTATTATTTCAAACTTTCAAACATTCAGGCTATTAGCAAAAAATACTTTGGCGGTCAGGTTTTTAACAAAACTTCTCATGTAATTAATTTTACTAATTGGAAAATAGCAAAAAAACTTTTGCCCAACCAAACTAACAGAGATTTAGGGATTTTTGATGCAGATGGGATTTTAATTGAAGCTCCTATTGAGTTCGAGGGCAAAATATACAACTTTGGCGTTATAAAAATTTGTGATTATGCAAACGTTCAAATTATTGAAAATGAAGGGATTGATGTAATAAAACCATCTATCGGCTATGCTTTTTGCAAATTTTTAAATGATGCAGGATGGTTTCCATCTGTACATGAGGCATTTTAGGAGATTGGATTATGAAAATACTTATGATTAATAACTTTTTTTCTTCCTTTGGCGGAGCAGAAAATGTTATGTGTAAAGAAGCCGATTTGCTTGAAGATAAAGGAAATGAGGTTTATTTTTTTTCTACAGATAAAAAACCTTTTTTTATAAAAAATTACGAATATGGAGAATATTTTGCAAAATACAAAGATTATAACAATTTAAACGCAAGTGAAGTTTTGGGCAACATAATTGATATTCTTTATAATTTTGGAGCTCAAAAACGTTTAAACTCACTTCTTTCAAGAATAAAACCTGATATTGTTCATTGTCATAATATAAGCCATCATCTTTCTGTATCAGTGATTGACAGTTGCCATAAAAACCACATCCCGATTGTAATGACACTTCATGATGCACGACTATTTTGTCCTGCAGGTACAATGATGCGAAATTCCGTTGAATATTGCCATTCTCAAGAATGTTTAACCGGAAATTATCTTCCATGTGTTATAAATAAATGTAAAAATTCAAATCTTCAGCAAAGTTTTTTGGTTCTGGCAGAAAATATTATAAACAAACGTATGGGGATTTATGAAAAAATTGATAAATTTATAGCGCCGACAAATGCAATGGCAAAAATAGCCTATAAGGCAGGCATATCAGATAAAAAACTTTCAATATTAAATAATTTTGTAGATGATAATTATTTACAAGAAAATCCGAATTATGAAAATCAAGGTTATTTCCTTTATGCAGGAAGAATTTCAAAAGAAAAAGGCATTGATATTTTACTAAAAGCAATGAAGTTTATCCCTGAAATAAAACTGAAAATTGCAGGAGCCGGCAAAGAAACCGAGGAATACAGAAATTTGGCTCAGGAAATGGAATTAAAAAACGTCGAATTTTTAGGATTTAAAAACGAAAAAGAATTAAAAGAGCTTTATAATGGCTGCACCGCTTTAATTTTACCTAGTAATTGGTTTGAAAACTGTCCAATATCAATCTTAGAAGCTTTTGCTATTGGAAAACCAGTTATAGCAAGTAAAATCGGAGGCATTCCTGAACTTGTAGAAAACGGGCAAAACGGTCTTTTATTTTTACCCTCAAAAGAGCATGAATTAGCTTGTTGTATGCAATATTTGCAATTTAAACCTCATATTGTAGAAAAATTAGGTAAAAATGCCCGAAAAAAAGCGGAAGAGCTTTATAACTCTAAAATCCACGTTAACAGACTTCTTAAAATATATAATCAAACAATTAATGATTTTGAATTAAAGCTAAGAGGAATTTCTGTATGAAAATTTTACTTATTAACAAAGATTTTTCATCAGAATGTGGCGGTACTGGCAAATATATTTGGAATACAGGCAACTTACTTCAATCAAAAGGACATCAAGTCTATTATTTTGCAAATAATCGAAAGCCTCTTTTTATTGAAAATTATGAATACGAAAAGTTTTTTCCGAAATACATTGACTTAAGAAACCTTACAAACCTGGAAAAAATAAGGTATTTTTATAAACCGTTTTATAATTTTGAAGCGGAAAAGAATTTGAGTGCTTATTTAAAAGAAATAAAACCCGATATAATCCATTGCAACTGTTTGCATTACAATATTTCGCCATCAGTTTTAAATGCTTGCTACAAGAGCAAAATACCTACTATTATGACAATTCACGAATCAAGCAAAATTTGTCCAAACGGAGTTTTGATGTATAAAGGCGAAGAATACTGCAAACAAGGATATTGTATCAGCGGAAATCCTTTGCATTGTGCTATAAACAGATGTTCCAACAAGGATTTGTTTAAAAGCTCAATTGCAACACTAGAATATCTTTTTAGAAAAACTCATCGCTTATATGATAGAGTGCCTCTAATGATTACACCAAGTGTAACTTTGAAAAATTTAATTGTTAAATCAGGAGTTAACTCCTCTAAAAT
>JAQUYY010000010.1 GCA_028691575.1 Candidatus Gastranaerophilales bacterium | reverse complement strand
TATACGCAGATTTTATAATAACATAATTTGCGACTTATATACAAGTTTTTAACAACAGATACAATTGAATTTCTTTATTATATAATGAAAAATATGTAACATTTTTGGAGTTGTTTTTTGAGCAAAATAAAAGTTTTAACTGTATTTGGAACACGACCTGAAGCCATAAAAATGGCTCCTGTCATAAAAGAGTTGGAAAAAAATTCAGATAATTTTGAATCAATCGTTTGCGTAACAGCACAACATCGCCAAATGCTCGACCAAGTGCTTGATTTGTTTGAAATCAAGCCCGATTTTGACTTGAATGTGATGAAACAAAACCAAAATTTGTGGATATTAACTTCTGATGTACTTTTAAAAATGAAAGAAGTTTTAGAACAAGCAAAACCTCATCTGGTATTGGTTCATGGTGACACTACAACAACACTTGCCACAAGTCTTAGTGCTTTTTATGCTCGAATCCCTGTCGGGCATGTTGAAGCTGGTTTAAGAACTTTTGACAAGGAAAATCCTTTCCCTGAGGAGATAAATAGAATGGTGGCAGATGCAACATCTTCTCTATACTTTGCACCAACTCAAAAATCAGTTGATAATCTCATTAATTCAGGAATTAAAGACACTAAAAGAATTTATTTGACTGGAAATACTGTCATTGATGCTCTTTTAATGACTATAAATAATAAAAAAACAGATATTTCAAACATTAATTTAGACAATAACTTAAAAACGATTCTGCTAACTTCTCACCGGCGTGAAAATTTCGGGAAACCGCTGGAAAACATTTGCAATGCGATGATTGAACTTGTTAAAAACAATAATGATATTCAAGTAGTTTATCCTGTACATTTGAATCCGAATGTACGAAATACCGTATATTCAATGCTCGGTGGAATTGAGCGGATAAAACTCATTGAACCTTTAGATTATGCTCCATTTGCAAGTTTAATGAAAAAATCTTACATAATTCTTACCGATTCGGGAGGAATTCAGGAAGAAGCTCCATCCCTTGGTATTCCTGTACTTGTATTGCGAGAAACAACCGAACGCCCTGAAGCTATTGAGTATGGAACGGTTAAGTTAGTCGGAACAAATAAAGAAAAAATTATTAACATAACTCAAAAATTATTAGACAATTCAAAAATTTACGCAAAAATGTCAAACGCTAAAAATCCTTATGGAGATGGTAGTGCAGCAAAAAAAATTGTTAAGGCAATTTTACAAAACCAAGATTTTCTATTTAAAAAAGTTTTTTAAACAATAAACTTCTTTAGTTTTTAATTATTTTTAAGTATAATTTATATAATTATGAAAAAGATATCTAAAGTAATAAAAAAAATATATGAAAAAATAATTTTTGCAAATCGTTTTTTAAAGCTGGCACGATTTTTTCATTTTGTTAAAATTTTTCCAACAGAACTTACTTTTAAAAAAGAAGACAAATGCCTATTGTTAGCGCCTCACCCGGATGACGAGACTATAGGCTGTGGAGGAATATTATCGCTATACCCTCAAAATTTTGACGTAATTTGCTTAACTGATGGCAGCCATGGCGGTTACAATATTGATTCTAAAGAGCTAAAATTAATCCGAGCTAATGAATTTAAAAATACAATGCAAGAAATGGGAATAAAAAATTTCTCTTTATTGCCGATAGAAGACAGAAAACTTATTAAAAATTATGATATTGTAAAAAACATAGAAATTTTAGACTATGATTATATTTTTATTCCAAATTATTTTGATCAGCATAAAGATCATAAAGCAACGACTATTTTGCTGCAAAAATTATTAAAAAGAAAACAACATAAGGAAAATGTTCAAATTGTCTTTTATGAAGTATGGTCTGCACTTCCAATTATTACTCATTATGTAGACATTTTAAATATCCTTGAGAAAAAAAAACATTATATAAAAAATTATCAATCACAGCTTACATATGTGGATTTTTTACAAGGAATAATAGGACTGAATCAATATCGAGGAATGCAAACAAATTTAGGATATGCCGAAGCTTTTAGCATACTTGGCGTTGATGATTTTTTGAAATTATAAAAAACTGTCTTGAAACCATCTCAAAAATTAAAATTTTGAACATTTAAAATCGCTTCTAATTAAATTTTTTAATAATATCAGTAATAGAGGTTTTTTCTAAAATTTTATTGAATTCATTTGTTAGAGATGCTGTTAATTTATCAATTACACAGACGTCTTCACATAATTTTGCGTGAAATCCGCAAGTTTTAGGTATATTTTGTCCGTCTATCAAAACATAGATATCACTTAACTTAATTTCTTCAGGAGACTTTTTCAAAATAAATCCGCCTTTAGGTCCTCTTATAGAATTAACAAAATTTGCCTTTACAAGCATTTGCATAACTTTTGCCAAATGTGCTTCTGAAACACCAAGAATAGCAGCAATTTCTTTTGTTGAACGCATTCTTTCAGGGTTTAGAGCTAACAAAACCGTTGAATGAATTGCGATGCTTGCAGCTTCCGAAATTTTTATAACAGACATAAAATTCCTCTAAAGAAATATTAAAGTATTTGAACTCCTAAATATACTAATTCAAATCGGCAAAAAAATCAAATAATTTAATAAAAATTCATTTACACACCTATTTATTTTTTATATAATAATTTTAATTATAATAACAAAAGGAGTAGCAAATGCCTAGAGTTTTAATTGCTGATGACGATAAAATAGTCCGAATAATGATAAAAAAAATATTATCGGACTTTAAATGCGAGATTGTTGCAGAAGCACAAAATGGAGAAGAAGCCGTTGATTTTTTTATAAAATATTCTCCCGACGTTGTTCTTCTAGACTTAAAAATGCCTAAAAAAGACGGTATAGAATCATTAAAAGAAATCAAAGCTATTTCAAAAGATGCAGTAATTATTATACTTACATCAGTTTCTGATATGAAAGAAATCGAAAAATGTTTTGATTTAGGCATTGAAAACTACATAAGAAAAGATCTTGGTGCTAATGAAATAAGAAGAATTTTTGAAATTACCTGCAAAAAAATGTCCGAAAAATTAGATAAAAATACTGCCGATAATGCGTGCGATGCTTAAAAATAAGGCCATCTTCTATCCGTCTAATAATAAAATTATTGGAGAAAAAAAATATAAATGCCCTTTTGAAAAAATTTTATAATGTATTTCAGACAGATGCTTTTTCTGCTTTTGGGTTGATTTTCCCAGCATTTTTAGGCACTTTTGCATTTATTATACTTCCTGTGCTTGGCTCACTTTTTATCAGTTTTACAAAGTGGAATTTAATTAATCCGCCGGAATTTATCGGATTACAAAATTATTTTGAACTATTTTCAGACAATGAATTTTATTTCATATTATTCAACACTTTTTATTATGCCGTATCTGTTGCTGTACTTGGAATTATCATTCCGTTAATAATTGCTATTATTTTAGATAAAGGATTTCGGGGAACAAACTTATACAAAACAGTATATTTTTTGCCGTTTATCACACCTATGATTGTTGCAGGAATAGTATGGGAGTGGATTTTTGATCCATCAAACGGTATTATGAACTGGTTTTTAGGAGGAGCACAGATAAACTGGCTTTATGACAAATACATAGCAATGCCGGCAATTATAATGGTCAGTGTTTGGAAAAATATCGGCTATAACATGGTGATTTTTTTAGCCGGGTTGCAGGGGATTCCGCAAAATTTAATGGAAGCTGCCGAAATTGACGGAGCTACAGGGATTAAGAAGTTTTTTAATGTAACCTTTCCTCTTTTAAGCCCGACAGTATTTTTTGTCCTGATAATCACAACTATTTCATCTTTTCAAGTGTTTGATTTAATTTATCTGATGACCGAAGGTGGTCCTCAAAACTCTACAAACGTGCTTGTTTACTGGCTTTACAAAAATGCATTTGAGTTTTTCAAAGTAGGCAGAGCATCAGCGATTGCATATATTTTATTCTTTATAATTTTGATATTAACATTGATTCAATGGAAAACAAGAAAAAAATGGGTTATGAATGAATAAAAATTAAAAAATAAAATAGTTTAATTAATTTATAATTGTCATAAGGAACTTAAAAAAAAGGACAACGATAACTCAATAAACACATACTGTCATGCTGAACTTATTTCAACATCTCAAAAAGTAAGGGTAGACAAAAGATGAATAAAAATTACTTTATTTACATAATCACAAATAAATCAAAAAAACGCTCTACATAGGAGTAACAAACAATTTAACCAAAAGAATATACGAACATAAAAATAAGGTTGTAAATAGTTTTTCAAATCGGTATAATTTAACAGATTTAGTATATTACGAACAATTCAGCGATATCGAAGATGCTATAAAGCGCGAAAAACAGTTAGAACGTTGGCATAGAGAGTGGAAAATAAACTTAATAAGTGAATTTAATCCAATGATGAAAGATTTATATGAGGATATTTTGTAAAATGATAACAAAATATAAAAAGAAAAAAACAAATGTCATGCTGAACTTGTTTCAGCATCTTAAAAAACCCAAATTCTTATTACCCTTTTTAACTCTTATAAGTGTTGTTTTATTAATTGGACTATACTTATTTAAGTTAAATAGTTTTTACATAAATTTTTTAGTTGCTATTTTTGGTGCAATACTTAGTGTTTATATTGCTTATTTCGTTATAGAAGATTACATAAAAATACAAAAAATGCCGTTAAAAAAATTTAAATGCAGAGAAATATACTTTTCAATACAGAATTTGCTATACAATTTTACATATCAATTACACTTTCAAATTCGGGAATTTAATGAAAAGGAAAATGAAAATTTTGAGTCGAACTTTAAATATGGTAACTATATAAAAAATGAAATAATATCTAAAATTATAGATTATTTAATACATAACAAAAATAAACTTGATATGAATTATTCATTTTGGAATAATTTTTGGAAACAAAACAAAGAAAATTATCATGAATTAAAAAATAACGTAGAATTTTTACTTGCTAATATTATTGATGATGAGAAATTGGCATTATCAACAAAAAATTTGCTTGAATCTTTTATGCTCTTTAATCATATAATAGAAGCGAAGCGAGATTGTTTTGTTAGTAGCAAAGCCGAAACAGAATTATTTATAGATGTTTTTGAAAATTTAAAAAAATTTTATATTGAATTAATTACACAATTAACTGATTCAAAAAGCTCCTGAAACAAGTACAGGATGACAAATGAACTAAACTTATCTCAAAAAAAGGATAACGATAAATCAATAATTTAACACTATCATGCTGAACTTATTTCAGCATCTTAAAAGAAAACGATGTTAAACAATGAGGAAAATAAAAATAATATGAATAAAAAAATTCTAAAATTTATTGGATATATCATACTAAGCATCGGTGCAATATCAATGCTGGTGCCGTTTTTATGGATGCTTGCTATTTCTTTTATGGAGCAGAAACAGATTTTCGCCTATCCTCCGCAGATAATGCCGAAACCTTTTATTGTTGATAATTACATAAATGCTTCAAAAACAATTCCATTGATAAAATATTTTCTTAATAGTGCTTTTGTTGCAATAATAGCGACAATTGGGCAGGTTATCTTGTCGGCAATGGCAGGGTATGCATTTGCGAGGGTAAAATTCAAGCATCGAGAGCTTTTGTTTTTCTTGTTTTTGGCAACAATGATGATACCTCCTCAGGTAAATATAATTCCTCTTTTCTTTATTATGAGAGAATTTCATTGGATTGATACTTATCAAGCATTAATAATACCGGGAATGTTCGGAGGTTTTGGAGTGTTTTTATTGCGTCAATGGTTCAAAACATTACCAATAGAACTTGAAAACGCAGCCAAAATAGATGGTTGCAACATATTCCAAACATTTTGGAAAATTGCACTTCCCCTTGCATTGCCTGCACTGGCGACACTGGCAATTTTTACGTTTATTACAATGTGGAACAGTTTTATGTGGCCGTTGATTGTCACAAATTCAGAAGCAATGAGGACTTTGCCTGTCGGATTGGCAATTTTCAAGGGAAGTTTTAGGGAAACAACCGAATGGGGACAACTTATGGCTTGTGCGGTTATTTCTGTAATCCCTGTTATATTAGTTTTTTTGGTGGGACAAAAATATTTCATCAAAGGCATTATTTCAGGAAGCGTCAAGGAATAATTTATTTACATTATTATATTATTAAAATATTTTAATAAAACTTTCTTCTAATTAACATATAAATGCGGTGTCATCCTGAACTTGATTCAGGATCTAATAAATGGTAAGATGCTAAAATAAATTCAGCATGACAATTCTAAGAAAGCAGGCAGTATATGTTAAAAAGAATGCAGCAGTCGAAAAATAAATTTATTCGCAAGCTGGGTTTCACTCTAGCAGAGACATTAATAGTAATTGCAATAATAGGAATAATTGCCTCCATAGCCATTCCGACACTATTTGGAACAACAAGCGATGCCGAATTAAAAGCAGCATGGAAAAAGTCATATTCTGATTTGACTCAAGCAACAATGATGATTATAGCAGATAACGGCGGAAGTTTAGCAGGTGCTTTCCCGGGAGATGCCGCAGGAAGTGAAGATTTAAAAAATGCATTTGCATCAAAACTTAATATTATAAAAGATTGTTCGGGAATTTCATCTACTGGCGGTACGGGAAGTGGTGCAAGCGCCGAAGGTTGTTGGCATAGTGGAACAAACAGCTGGTATCATTTAAATGGTGCAGGAAGAAGTAGTTATTCTGGTCCTGGTTTAATATTAAACAACGGTAATCTGATATATTTTTATATTTATAAATCAGATTGCAGTTCTACGGCAGGAGATTATACAAAATGTGGATTGATGTATATTGATATAAACGGATTTAAAAAACCAAATATTATAGGAAAAGATATATTTGTTGCAAGTATAACGTCAAATGTATTAATACCAGAAGGAGCAAGAGGATATTATGAGCCTTCAACAAGTTGCATAGAAAACTCAACAGCATCTACTAATTATGGTTATGGTTGTTCTGCAAAGTATCTTTATGAGTAAAGTTAATACGTCATTGCGAGCGTAGCGAAGCAATCTAAAATATATAAATAAAAATTGCTTGGATTGCTTCGTCGTAACCTCCTCTCAATGACAATAAGTAAGGTGGGTTTTCTAACCCACCTTTTAAATTCTATAAAATTGCATCAAATAAGACTATTTTGCAAGAAATTCGTTAATTGCTTTTGCTGTTCTTTTTCCTGCGCCCATTGCATTAATTGCATTAGAAACACCGACAGGAGCAACGTCGCCACCTGCAAAAACGCCGTCAATTGATGTTTTTCCTGTTTCTTTATCAACTATAATGTAGCCCCGTTTATCAACATCAAGATTCAATTCCTCTTCAACAGCAGAGCGTTGGATCAGCGGATTTGGGTTTGTTCCGAGAGCAACAATTACAGTATCCACATCCATATCAAATATTTGTCCTTCAACAGGAACGGGGCTTCTTCTTCCACTAGCATCCGACTCACCAAGTTCCATAACTTGAAGTTTTAATCCTGAAACATAGCCCTCTTTTCCAAGAATTTTCAACGGTCCATGAAGCAATTTAAATTCAATGCCTTCTTCTTTAGCATGAACAATTTCTGCTAATCTTGCAGGCAATTCTTCTTCTGAACGTCTATAAACGATTGAAACCTCATCAAAACCGATTCTTTTTGCTGTTCTTGCAGCGTCCATTGCAGTATTTCCACCGCCAACAACTGCAACTTTTTTACCTATCCTAATAGGAGTAGGAGTTTGAGCATCATGAGCATTCATCAAGTTTACTCTTGTTAAAAATTCGTTTGCAGAATAAACGCCATTTAAATTTTCCCCTTGTATGTGAAGCATTTTAGGCAATCCGGCTCCACTACATAAAAAAATGGCATCATATCCATCGTCTTTTAAATCATTTATTGTGATTGATTTTCCGACAACAACGTTAGCGTAGAATTCAACGCCCATTGCTTTTAGCGAGTCGATTTCCCTGTCTAATGCAGTTCTTGGAAGCCTGAATGAAGGAATACCATATCTTAAAACTCCACCAAGCTTGTGCAATGCTTCAAAAACGATTACTTTATGCCCTGCTTTTGCTAAATCGGCTGCTGCACTAATTCCTGCACAACCTGAGCCGACAACCGCCACTTTTTTACCTGAAGATTTGATTTCAGAAGTTACGGCTTTTGTATTATCACCGACAAATCTTTCTAATGCTCCGATTGCAACAGGTTTGCCTTTAATTCCTAAAATACAATTACCCTCGCATTGTTTTTCCTGAGGACAAACTCTTCCGCAAACAGATGGAAGCAAATTGCTTTCTCTAATTGTTTTACCTGCATCATCAAGATTTCCTGCACTCAATTCCGCAATGAATTTTGGAATATTTACATTAACGGGACAGCCTTGCACACATTTTGCATTTTTACAGTTCAAGCAACGACCGGCCTCTATTAATGCCTGTTCTTTTGTAAAATTCTTTTCAACCTCTTCAAAATTTTTATTTCTATAATTTGGATCTAAATTTTCCGGATGTTGTCTTTCAATTTTTTCTTTTGCCATATTCCTCTACCCTAATTTCCTATTTTCTAGAACGTAATTTTGCTAATAACTTCAATATCTCCAAGTATAACCAAACCAAAGTTACAAGTAAACCAAATGATGCATACCATTCCATGTACTTTGGAACTTTTGAATTAGCGGCATTTTCGATAAAATCGAAGTCTAAAACCAGGTTTAATGCAGCAATAACAACTACAAAACCGCTAAACCCTATACCTATCATGCCTGATTCATGAATATACGGAATAGTTGTACCAAAAAATCCCATTACAAAGGAAACAAGATACAATATTCCAATTCCTGCCGTTGCAGCGAACACACCTAGCTTAAAATTTTCTGTAGCTCTAATTTTGCCTGATTGATATGCCATTAAAAGTCCGAACATTGTACCAAAAGTCAACAAAACTGCCTGAAAAACAATGCCGGGATAAAGTGTTTCAAAGTACGCAGAAATACCTCCTAATAACAATCCTTCAAGCCCTGCATATATAGGAGCTGTTATTGGAGACCAATCTTTTTTAAATATGGTTATCATAGCAGTTATAAAACCGCCAATTCCGCCAAGTGCAATCAATCCTGAAACAGAACTCATTGATTGAGTTGCGGCAAATTGATTCCAGGCAAAAAATGCACCTAAAAACACAATTAATAAAAGCATCATTGTCTTGTTGACAGTTCCTTCCAATGTCATTACGGGACTATTGTCAAACACTTTTACATTGTTGAAAACACTTGCATTCAGCGTCGGATTTGAAGCTCTCATTTCTTAATTCCTTATTTTTTCTACTAATTTCTTTGCACCTTTACTCTTTCGATTATTTCATCGACTTCTTTTTCGTCCAAAGTTTCTTTTTCTAAAAGTACTTTAACTATTTCATCAATCAGATCTCTGTTTTCAATAAGAAGTTTTTTTGCAAAATCATATCTTTCCTCAACAATGCTTTTTATTTCTCTATCAATTAAAGATGCAACTTCTTCAGAGAAGTTTCTTTCATGCCCAAAATCTCTGCCTAAAAATACATGTTCATTTGTTTTTCCAAAAGTCATTGGTCCTAATTTTTTGCTCATACCATAAGCTGTAACCATTTTTCTAGCTAAATCCGAAACTTTATCCAAATCGTTTTGAGCACCTGTTGTAATCTCGTTGAACACAATTTCCTCTGAAATTCTTCCGCCAAGAGTCATTGCCATTCTATCTAAAAGCTGGGCTTTGCTATATAAAACCTGGTCATTTTCAGGCAGAGTCATTGTTACGCCTAATGCCATTCCTCTTGATATAATCGTAACTTTATGAAGTGGGTCAGCATGTTCTAAAAGTTTTGCCAATAGGGCATGTCCGACTTCATGATATGCAATAATTTCTTTTTCTTTATCTGAAATCAATCTATTTTTCTTTTCAGGTCCTGCAATTATTTTATCAATCGCTTCTTCAATATCTTCCATTTCAATTTCTTTTTTGTTTTTTCTTGCAGCTAAAAGAGCAGCTTCATTAATTAAGTTTGCTAAATCAGCACCGGTAAATCCCGGTGTACGTTTTGCAATTATTTTTATATTAACTTCTTCTGCCAGCGGTTTTCCTTTAACATGAACTTCTAAAATCTGCTCACGTCCGGCAACGTCAGGCTTATTAATAACTACTTGCCTGTCAAATCTACCCGGTCTTAATAAAGCATTGTCTAAAATATCAGGTCTATTAGTTGCCGCAACGATAATAACGTTAGTGGAAGGATCAAAACCATCCATTTCTACTAATAATTGGTTTAAAGTTTGTTCTCTTTCATCATGACCTCCGCCAAGACCAGCTCCTCTTTGTCTTCCTACTGCATCTATTTCATCAATAAAAACAATACAAGGAGCATGCTTTTTGGCTTGTTCAAACAAATCTCTAACACGAGATGCGCCTACGCCTACAAACATTTCAACAAAATCAGAACCGCTTATACTGAAAAAAGGAACAGCGGCTTCTCCTGCTAATGCTTTTGCCATTAAAGTTTTACCTGTACCGGGAGCGCCGACTAAAAGAACACCTGTTGGTATTTTGGCACCAAGTGACAAATATTTTTCACCGTTTTTTAAAAAGTCAACAATTTCTTCTAATTCTTGTTTTTCTTCATCAATACCTGCCACATCTTTAAAAGTAGTTTTAACTTTACTGTCAAGCATCATTTTTGCTTTACTTTTCCCAAATGACATAGCTTGAGAGCCTCCAGCTTGAGCACTTCTAAACATTAAAAACAATCCCAAAAGCAATAAAATGGGCAAAAGCAATGAACCTATAAGTCCTACCCATTGCCCTGAATTGCTTGGCTGTTTTACGCTGATATCAACATTATTATCTTCAAGTTTTTGTATTAAGTTTGTATCCCCCATCGGCATTAAAACTTCATAACTTGTTGTTGTCATTGCGTTATGAGACGGTTCAACATTTGGCTTTGCATAAACTGTATTTCCTGCAAGCACAACAGATTGTATCTCTCCACCCTTTACTTTATTTATAAATTGCGAATAAGAAAGTGTCTGAATAGTATCCGTTTTAGTTAAAAATAATGATGCTAAAAACGCTGAAGCCATTAAAAGCAGTAAAATATAAACGCCTGTTGTTTGGTATCTTTTCATTTTATTATCCTCTATAATCTCATTTTTTATTTATTAATAATTACAACCATAATTATAACATCTTATTAGAAAATATTAAATTTATTTTACAACAAACAAATTTAATATAGTTAAAACAAAATAGCCAACTATATGTTGTCTATAATTACCCTTAGGGTTATTTTTTAATACAAATATTTTAACCGGAGAAAAAATGCTTCATATATTGAGTATTTTAAAGCTATTTTTAAACTCTAAATAGCTTTATTCATTTTATCGATATATAATAAATAAAAAATAATACATAATTTGGTTTATTTACTTATTTTCAATATAGTATTAACATTGTATAAAAGAAAAAAATACCTAAAAGAGAGCGTGGATTTTGCAGGAGGAAATTTCTTGAAGGAAAAGGTTATAATAAACGGCGCAAAAAAACTTTACGGAGAAGTAAAAATCGGTGGCGCTAAAAATGCGGTATTAAAACATATGGCTGCAGCTCTTTTATTAAAGGATTCATGCCTTATTCATAACGTCCCAAGACTGACTGATGTTGAGACAATGATAGATTTGTTGGCATCATTAGGCGCAAAAATCGAATACGATTTAAATAACAATTCCATTTTAATAGACAGTGCAAATTTATCAAATAATGTAGCTAATTATGAGCATGTAAGCAAAATGAGAGCCTCTTTTAACGTTTTAGGGGCATTAATCGGAAGATGCAAAGAAGCAAAAGTTGCTCTACCGGGCGGCTGTGCTATCGGGGAAAGAAAAGTAAACCTTCATATTAAAGGCTTAGAAGCATTAGGTGCTAAAATCAAAATAGAAAACGGATATGTCCTGGCATCAGCAAATAAATTAACCGGTGCGGATGTTTACTTAGATATTCCAAGTGTTGGCGCAACTGAAAATATTATGCTTGCATCAGTTTTAGCCGAAGGCTCGACAAGAATTCAAAATGCAGCTCAAGAGCCTGAAATTGCAGATTTAGCAAATTTTTTAAACAGCATGGGTGCTGATATTATTGGTGCAGGCACTTCTGAAATCATAATTAACGGTGTTTCACATAAAGATTTACATCCTTGCTCATATTCAACAATTCCCGACAGAATCGAAGCCGGAACATATATGGCTGCAATTGTTGCAACAAGAGGACATGGCATTATTAAAAATGTTTTCCCCACACAATTAACGGCAGTAACCAGCAAATTAACTGAAATGGGTGCTAATGTTAACATATTAGACCCGTTTAGTTTGGAAATTTCTTGTAATTCAACCCCTAAAGCAGTAAATATTGTTACTCAACCATATCCGGGATTCCCAACTGATTTGCAATCGCCGCTAATGTCTGTCTTGACAACGGCAAAAGGTGTCAGCATAATTACGGAAAGTTTATACGAAAACCGCTTTATGCAAGTTGCAGAACTTCGCAGAATGGGAGCTGATGTACAACAAGATGGAACTCATGCTATAATAAATGGAGTAAAAAAATTAACCGGTGCTCAAGTAAAAGCAAGTGATCTAAGAGCAGGTGCATCTTTATTAGTAGCAGCTCTATCTGCAAACGGAACAACATCTGTTTCCTCCTTGCATCATATAGACAGAGGTTATGAAATTTTTGAGAAAAAACTAAAAGACTTAGGAGCCAGTATTGAAAGAGTTATTGATGATTCACTGCCTGTCTCAAAACCGGTTAATACAATTAATTTAGAGGTATAAATAAACCAAAAGGTTTTTAAAATGGCAAAATATAAAAGATGGTATGACCACGATCCATTGTTATTAGAAGTTATAGAACTATTAAGAAATTATCCTGATGAATTAAAAGCTCAGGCCGAAGTTTTTTTGGAAAAAATTGAAAAACAAGTCGGAAAAGATGCGGTTGACAGATTTTATGAAAAAGTAAAACCAATGATAAAAGGCAATAGATGGTATGATAATGACCCCATACTATCAAAAACAATAGAACTTTTAAGAGTTGTGCCGGCTGAAATTCAGCAAAAATCAGCTCAAAATTTCCTTAATGCACTAAAAGAAACAGGCATAAGCCTAGATACAGTTAACTAATTATTTAAAAAACGGTAAAAAATGAACAATTCAACAAATTATGAAGTAATTTCATCTACATTAATCCCCACTAAAGCCGGTAAATTAATGGCAAAAATAGTGCTAAAAGACCAAAATGAAACTTTTAATTGTGTCATGTGGCAAGAAGTCATCGAAAAAATCGGTAAATCTGCAATTAAACCCGGAAACACCATAAAAGTTAATTCTTACGCTTTTAATGAACAATACAAATCATATAATTTAAATGATATAGAACTTGTCGAAGAAGCTCAGATCGGCTTAAATAAAAATCAACGAGATGACCTATTTGCTAAAATCCTTGAAATGATTAACAATTTTAAAAATGAAGACTTAAAAAAAGTTATTACAGAAGTAATTTTTGAAAATGAAGAATTATTTAAGGTTTCACCGGCTGCAATAAGTGTTCATCACAATTATATCGGCGGGTTAATGAGACATATTATGGAATGTGCAGAAGCTGCAAAGGCACTAATGCCTATTATTTTTACAACTCTGGATAAAGATTTGGTCATAGCCGGATGCATAGTCCATGACGCAGGAAAAATGTTTGAATATAATATTAATGTCGAAACCGGCGAAATTGAAAAAAACAAAGAATTTCAAAAAATTTGGATAAACCACTTACATTGGGGTTTTAGCTGGGCTAATAATAAAAACCAACCCGAATTGGCACATATTATTGCATCACACCATGGCACAAGAGAGTGGAATGCTCTCGTTGAACCATTAACGCCCGAAGCACATTTGGTTCATCATGTTGATTTGGTTTCATCAAGGTTAGGCGCAATTAACCCGAATGATTTGAAAAATATTTAAACAACTTTTTTGCAAGAGGACTTTATGAAAAAATTTGTCACATATTTTCAAAAAAAAATTTTTATAGCGTCTTTTTTTATGATTTTATCTTTTTTATATCCTCAAAATGCTTACTGTTTTGATACAATAACTGCAATAGAAACAACAGTAGATTATACGGCAAGGGTGGCTTGTTTTACGGTAAAATGGACAGGCAAAGGTGTCATTTGGGGGGTAAAGACCACTGCCAAAGGTCTGGCTTGGAGTACTAAAAAAATATTTAATCTTGCTGACAAAGGAATAGACAAACTTCAGGAACCTAAAGATTATCCTGTATATAATCAAAACTCAAATGCTCCTTTGCCACCTTTGCCAGAACTTCCTGAATATAAAGGAACTCCAACTAATTTATAAATCAATAAAAAGAGCTGATAAAAACCAGCTCTTTTTTAATAAGTAAGGTGGGTTAAAACCCTACAAGCTATGCTGTTAAATTAAGTGATTTTTTCTTTTGTTCAGCCTGCTCCAAAGCTTCTTGTCGAGCATTTTCAATTAATTCTCGAGTTTGTAATCTTGCATCGCTTAAATCTAAAGCTAAATCTTGCTCATAAATATCTTTTAATTTACTTTCATAAGACACAATATCATCAGACTCAGCACATTGTGCACCTAAAATTGCTGCCTGATCAGCCAATTGCTGATGCTTAGCACTATTTTGAATTAAACCATATTGTGCATCAGATAGTCCTGCAGCAGATTGCATTCCCATCATGTTCATTGATAAACTCATAAAAATTCCCCATGTTTCTTCCCATATATTATTAAAAACAATTTATACAAAAAAATTGCCCTGTAAAAATTACGAAATAAAAATCTTCTAATTTTTTATCTCTAATAGGAGTTACGCAGCATAAGATAAAGTGTTGTCATTATTGAATTTTACAATACAAGAATTTCTTAAATAATTCTGACGGGCGGATTCTATGCTTTTGTCAGGATGTTTATTTTTGCTTATTTTAATTTATCTTGCGTAACTCCTGTTAGTTAATATTATACTTAAACCACAAGCTTTAGAGCTCTATGCCTAATTACTGTTTAAAAGTTCCTACCCTTGTACATAGTGGGAGCTTTACCTATTTTATATATTTTTTCAAATAACTAGCAATTCGAGTTAGTTAATCAACTATTGTCGCTTACATAGTTCTAATTTCTTCTTCGGTAATCCACGCATCATTTTCTACAATTGATTTATAATGAGCACATTTTATGCAGGGAATATCATCCCTTGGTTCTTTTTTACCCATAAGCATATCTCTGGCATAACTAATTTTTTCATTATAAAATAGTTCATTTGAATCTAGCTGAAAAGCATTATCCCCAAAATCGTCCCAAGAATTTATACAACAACCTAAAATTTTACCATCCCAATTTATTTGAATTGCTCTCCATAATTGATAGCAGAGTCTACGGTTATATGTTTTCTTGTACTTTTTATGATATTCACTACGAGAAGATACTTGCTGTCCTATTTCTTTCATTACATATTCTTTATCTTTTATTGGAGAATATTTTTCGTTAAAATTAAACACGGGCAAAAATGTCATATTCAAGTCAGTGGCCATTTTTCTAGCTAAAGGGATTTCATGTTCATTATGGCCAAATATAATAAATTTCCAGGTTAACTTCGGATATTGAGAGTCGTATTTTTCTTTATAGTTGTTTATTTTTTTAATGTTTTCGATAACTGTTGAAAAATTACCATTAATTCTATATATTGGATAGGTTTCATCACTTGCACCATCTATGGAACAAGTGACATAACTCATTTTATATTTAACCATAGCCTCTAAAACTTCTTCCTTGACTGTATTGAGATTAATCCCATTGTGAGCAGTTAAAGTAACATTTTTTTCATAGGCAAACTTCATAATTTCCAGGAGAGCAGGATTTAAAAATATTTCACCAAAATGGGATAATTCAACTGTTCTAATAGTTGGATTATTCTCAATAAGAGTTATAAAATCTTCCAACTTAAGAGCTCCTCGTCCGATAGCTTTACCAAGGCGATCATTAGCATTCGCACAACAAGGACATTTTAACTGACAATGCACACATGATTCAATCCTTACCGAATCTGTACGCACAAAAGGTTTATCTGATGTCTCCATATTTAAAAATTCTCCATAATTATTTTAACCATATTCAACAATTGTATTGTAGCACAAAGGTGGTCCCGGGCCTTCAACCATTTGGGGTAATTGCTCAATTTGTTTTTCTTTAAATTTAATTTGGGCTTTAACTTCTTTATCTCGCTTTTTATTCTCAAAAACACTATCCGCATTATCCAAGAAATGATTTACCCAAGTCCTTATTGTACAAGTTGGCATACCGTATTTTTGAGCAAGTAGGGTGTGCATTGCACACCGATTTAATATTTACTTTTCAAACATCGAATCGGGAAAATTCATTATAGCATTTTGATCGGTAATAATTGTTTTAATGCCCGGTGATATTTTGTTTACATATTCATATTGAATTAACAACGGATTTGCCTTTAGGGCAGAGCCTTTTGTCCCGATGGCTTCGGCTTCGCCTTGAGCCTCAATAATTTTTCTTTGTTTTTCGCTCTCTTCTTTTTGAAGAACGTATCTCATTCTTTCTGCTTCTTGCAGAGCAACCTGTTTTTGCTCTACTGCTTTTGCAAATTCATCTGAAAAAGTTACTGTTCTTATTAAAACTTCTTGTATATTTATGTGATATTTCTTTAATTCTTTTTTTAATTTATCTTGTATATCTTGTTGAACAGCCAATCTTTTTTCTGAATACAAGTCCATTACAGGATAACTTGAAACTATACTTCTTGAAATACTCCTAACCTGAGGTCTTAGAACTTTCACCAAATAAGTTTGACCAATTTCTTGATGTAACCGCCAAACTTCAGATGCTTCCAAATTATATATAACAGATAAATTTAACTTGACTTTTTGCCCATCAGCAGTTAGGCACTCTACTCCGTCT
>JAQUYY010000211.1 GCA_028691575.1 Candidatus Gastranaerophilales bacterium | reverse complement strand
TCTTCAGAACCACCGACAACATCCATATGCGCTGAAAACAAAATCGGCAAAACATCTTTACAATCATCAGTTGCGGGCAAATTTATAATAATATTTCCATAAGTGTCTTTTTGAACATCAAGTCTGTTATTATTGCAAATTTCTATAATTTTCTTTGTTAATAATTCTTCTTTTAAGCTGGGAGACGGGATTTTTGCCAATTCGACAAATAAATTGATTAACTTAGAATTTTCACAAATTTCATTTAACATGTACATTTTTATTTCCTTTATAATTATTTATCGTTACGTTTCTATAAAAACTGGCAAAAAGTATTACTTATGGATTATAATTTATATACAATGATAAAACAAAAATAAAGAGGTGGTTTTATGCAACATGAATATATTTTTAAAATGAAAAAAGGCGATGTCGAAATTGAAGTAAAATCTGATGATTCTGATTTTATCGAACAGCAAATGAACAAATGGCGAGAAGAATTATTGAAAAATAAGTAGGATAAAAATGCCGTATTATCAAGTTTCTATAACAAAAAATAATGTTAAGGTTCAACAGATTTCAAGCGATAAATTTTTTATTGCAATGTCTTTTGACAAAATTATGACAGATTTTTTAGCAATAAAAAAGAAAACAATAGCATCTCCAATTGCTGAAAACGAAGAAATTCCCTCAAAATCAATATTTGAAAAAGCGCCGGAGTCCTCACTAAAAGAACAAACTCTTCAAACAACAGAAGATTTTTTAGCGGCTTTAAAGCAAAAAGTTCAGTCAAATCCTGATCTTTTAAGGCAAGAAAGAAATGAAAAGTCTTTATCTGTTCAAAATGATGCAAAATCGACTAAAAAACAGCCTCAAACGGCTTTGGATTTTTTGATTCTAGGCTCGTATTACTTGAATGAAGTAGAAAAACATGATAAATATTCGCTTCATCAAATAAATGAAAAAGTTGCGGCAATTAGCGATAAAACCATTGATCATAGTATAATTCGAGATGCCGTTTCGAAAAATTTATTAGAAATAGTGCCCGACAAGTCAAATTTAAGCTTAAATACAGAATATAAAATTACAAAAGAAGGCAGACAGTATATTGAGTGCTAAAAAAACAGTAGCAGTCGGTTTAAGTGGCGGGATAGACAGCAGTAGCGCAGCTATTTTGCTTAAAGAACAAGGATATAATGTGATTGGGCTAACTGCAATCTTTCATGAACATGCGCAAAATGATGTCCGACAAGCAGAAAAAATATGTCAAATTCTCGAAATACCATTTAAAACCGTTAATTTTCAAGAAGAATTTAAGTCAAAAGTTACCTCATATTTCATAAACAGTTATAAAAACGGTTTAACCCCAAATCCTTGTATTACTTGCAATAAGTACTTGAAATGGGGTTTGCTGATGGATTATGCTTTAAATGAAATTGGTGCTGATTTTTATGCATCAGGTCATTATGCAAAACTTCAAAAAGATGAGAATGGCTTTAAAATAATTCGGGCAAAAGATGACAAGAAGGACCAGTTGTACGCTTTATACAATATTTCACAAGATAGGCTCGCTAAAATACTTTTTCCGCTGGGTGACATTGAAAAAAATGAAGCCAAAAAACTGGTTGAAAAATATAATCTTCCTTGTGCCAAAAGTAAGGAGAGCCAAGATATTTGTTTTATTAAACCACCTGATTGCACTAAAAATTATTTACTTAGAAATTTAGGCGTAAAAATCGGACATTTTGTCGATATTCATACTAATAAAATTTTAGGAAAGCATGACGGATTTTATCAATATACAATCGGACAGAGAAAAGGCATTGGCATTGCAGCTCCAAACCCTTTGTATGTAATTAAATTGGATGCAAATAATAATATTGTTTATGTAGGGAATAAAGAAGATTTATTCAAAAATGAACTTGAAATTAATGATGTAACTTTTCAGCAAGAAAGTTACAAAAATAAAAAATTCAGTGCTTTTGTTAAGATACGTTACAATATGACTGCACAAAAAGCTATTGTAATATCTTCTGAAAATAATGCAATTGTAAAATTTAATGAGCCACAATCAGCAATTACATCTGGTCAATCTGCTGTAATATATGATGAAACAAATACATTTCTGATTGGCGGCGGGGTTATTTTATAAAGAAAAACCTTAAAATATGTTTACAATTAAACACAAATTCTTAAAGTCTAAAACAAAAAATACCGATTAAATAATCATGCGGTTTTAAAAAAAGAACCTAAAAGGAATTTTTTAAATTCTTAAGTATGCATTAGGTGAAAGTAATGTTTGGTTACAATTTTTTGTAAACTAATGTAACAAGTATATATAGAATATGAATTTAATATATACTTTTTGGTTTTATTTAAATATGTGGTGTTAAAATTAAAAACTTTTGTGAGGTAAAAAAATGGTAGATTCAAGTAAATTAGACGGAAATTTAGGTTATAATTTTAACTTATATCAAAAATTCAAAGCTAAAAGTCAATCTGATTCAACAAAATTGTTTGAATATTTGGCAGTTAGCGGTAAAAGTATTGCTAAAGAAATCCAAAAATGGGAAAATATTTTAGAAGGCGAAAATGACGGCATTGCAGGAAATACTTTATCATTAGACAGATATTTTGAAAAAGACGGAAATTACTTTTTTCAAACTGAAGAAGGTGATGTTATAGAAATTTCAACTAAAGACGGTAAAGTAAATTTATATGACGATAAAGAAGAAAAACAAGAGCTTATTTTAGGTCTTACCAATGGAGCCGTAGAAAATTTTGATGATTTTGAATTTGGCAGAAACAAACTCAATATAAGTGAATTTTCTTTTGCAGGTACAGGTAATGAAATTACCAAAAATGGCAAGGTTACAGAAGAAAATATAGATCTGACAACAGCTAGTGGCAGATCAAGAGTTCAAAAAATATTAGATAGTTTTATTGAAAAACATCATGAAATCGAAGACTTAAGAGATGTTTTTGGTGATGAAGAAGGTAAAGCTGAAAATATTGTGTATGTTGATGGTGGAAATACAGCTATTATTTTGCAAGGAGACAAAGTATTTCAAATAAACGATAAAGGTGAAATTACAGAAAGACCTGAATTAAATAATTCATATATCGGAGATGACGGAAAACTTCATTTAGTTGATTTTTCAGATTCTGATAATAGTGATTTAATTGGCTCCGGAATAGTCATTGATAATTATTCTTTAGACGGAATGCTAGCGGGCAGTTATAATTCACCTGAAATTAATGAAGATAAATTAAATGTGCTAGAAGATGTTATTGAATTAACAGGTTCAAAAAATCTTCGTGAATTAATTGGTGAACAAGATAATGTAATTTACTCTGAATCAGGGAAATATATGTTTATAGCTCAGGATGGTCAATTACTCAGAATTGGAGTAAATGATAACGGAGAGGTGGAAACAAAATTATTTACTGCAGAAGATGTAGCTGGTCAGGTTGATGCAAGTGTTTTTGCAGGATTTGCAATTAGCGATGAAGGAACTTTGCAAATTGAAACAACAGATGATGGTGCAGCTGTAGATATGAATTCAGCAGTTAGCGGATCCGGAGACCCTCATTTTTACTATGGTTCATTCGGTCATACATTTGATTTCCAAGGTGCCGGCGGACATACAAACAGCTGGAATAAATTGATAGAAAGTGATGATTTC
>JAQUYY010000210.1 GCA_028691575.1 Candidatus Gastranaerophilales bacterium | reverse complement strand
CCGACTTGCATGGAAGAATTTCAGGATTTTTATTAGCCCATAATCGTAGCGATTTACAGCGAGAAAATCCTCCTCAATTAAGTGACTTTGAATCATTCCAAAAAGAATTCAATGAGCTTGAGACCAGCCTTCGTGGATCCTTAAAGACCGCCCGAAGCGAACGAAGTCAAAGAAAAGAGGAAAAGGTCACAGCTCAAGCAGGTTGGTAGATCAAGGGGCAAAGAAACAGAAAAAAGAGGTTTTTAAGCCTCTTTTAATTTAACCAAACATCAGCCACTCTGGCTTAAATATCAACATCAACCCTATTGCCAACATTACCAGCCCACCTATCAGACGGGATGCCTTAGCATACTTAGTGGTAATTCCAGTCATTTCCAGCGTGATCATGGCCACGAAGAAGATAAATAAATCATCCAGCATGAAAAAGAAAATATAAAGCAGAATATAAGAATAATACTGCCAGCCAGCCATTTCATTTAAAGCCAATACCTGTGTGTACATAGCTGGTAATCCGGCCGAACAAATAAGCTCAACCAAATTCACGGCAAAAGCCAAAACAACAATTCCTCCCAGAGCCAGCCATAAACTGTTTTGCTGAACTGCCAGCTTCAATCTTTCAAAAGTTTTTTGTCTCTTTTCATCGCCAGCCACCTTGCATCCGCTGTCCTTATTAAATATAAATTCTTTTATGCTGTAACCTCCGCCTGCAAGTGCCAAAATGCCAATAAGCATCCTGATCCAAATAACAAATCCCAAAAATAAAATTAAATTGAGCCATGCTGACATAAACAGAAAATAAACAGAAGCGGAAGCGACAATAAAAGCTGTCCCCAATATCCACATTCTTTTTCTGTTTTCCATTCCCAAAAGCAGACTGATCAAGAATAAAAGCGTCCACATGGCACAAGGATTGAATCCGTCTAACGCCCCCATGATTATCGTCAAAATCGGCAATGAAAAACTTAGGGCATTAACTTCACCAAGCAACGGCAGTTTAACAATCTTTTTATTTTCTTGATTGATCGGCTCTTGCGTATTTTGAAGTTCAGGTCTGTTATCTACAGCTTGTTCGACATTATTATTCGGCTTATTTATTACTGGTGCTGACTGCTTGACTTCAGGAACTTCTATCCCAACAATTGAGGCGATTGAATCGGGACATCTTTCTATCGAACACTCACTTACTCTCTGTTCTATCATCTGCGAGCTAATACCGTTGGCATAACCGACAAAATGTTTGTCGCCAATAACTAAAAACGGCACACCGTCCACTCCCACGCCTAATCTTTCAGCAATTTTTTGCAAAAGAACAGCATTGTCTCTGCTGTTGTATATTTCATATTCATAAATTTGCAGATCAGGATATTCGCTTTTTAAAACATTGAAGAGATAATGTTTTTCTTCGGCACAATGAGGACAACCGTCGCCGTAAAAAAAGTAAGCATTAACTGGAATGTTTTGGGCAAATACTGGCTGAGCCAAAAAGGCTAAGGCGAATAGCAATAACCCAAATATTTTTTTAACTTCTAATTTCATAACTATTTATCTTTGTTTTGATTGATAATTTCGACTAGTTTGTCTTTATTTATCTCACCATCTAAACGCAAAAATTCGTTACCATTTTTATCTAAAAATACAAAAACGGGCAAGACATCGGTGATATGGTATTTTTCTACCACTTCCTTGTCTTGATCAAAATCATGATATTCGGTTTCAAGCCAAGAGTTATCAGTTTCAATTTCTTTCCATCTTGGCTTCATAACGAGACAGCCCGGACACCACACTGCTCCAAATTTTAATACTTTCATATATTTATAATTTAATTATTTTAATCGCCTTGCCATTAACAAGTGCGTCGGCAATTTTTTTGTTTGCCGAATATAATATTCTTTGATAAGTACTGGGAGATGTATGCATTTTATCAGCAGATTGCTGTTGATCCAAATCATTTATGTGTCTTAGTCTGTAGGCTTCTATTTCCTCGGTCGTTAATTCAACCATCTCAAGATCCCTCAAGGGTATTCCTTGCGGTTTAAAGTAGGTAACATTTGGATCAAAGTTTATTTTTCTGCAAAGTCTTGGTCTTGGCATAAATATTGAAAAATTATAGCAAATTTGATATTCTTTATCTGTAAGAGAAGGCCACCCGGCCCCTTTTTATCAAAGAGGCCGGTTCCCGTGCCTTCTTTTATTTTTGGCCTTTTAGGGCTTCTTTCTCGGTTCTAATAACTTCTAAATCCTCTAATAGCATCTTTTCCTCGTTCTCTAATGCGGACAGTTCGTTTTTAGGGGATATAAATCTCCTACGACCTTGTCCGTATCCACCACAGCATCCTCGTCCCATTCTATTGCCAGCACCACAAGGACCCATTCCTCGTCCGGTTCCGGCACCTTGACCCATAGGGCCTGTTCCATCCATTCTTGGCATATATTTGTTTGTTATTATTTTAATAAATGTTGGCAATTCGACCTTTGCTCATTGCCTATATTGAGTATATACCCATAACTATTCTATGTCAAATATTTATTTGGCTGGCAATCGGAATCTTTTTTGCAGTCACCACAAGGAGATATCACAATCTCTATTTTTCTTTTAATTATAACTCTTAGCAGTCTGTCACAGTGTGGGCAACGCATGCAAAAAGACCCTTCGGAGTTGAATACTGCGTCCTTAAATATAATTTTTGTACAGTGTGGACAATTGCCCACCCCCAATTGATCCTTGCTCATACTTTTATTTTTTTAAGACTCTCTTTTCCTAGCCCGACATGTTATATCCATCCGGCTGGCAAAAGAGAACCAAGCAACAAGATGGCAGATCCAACCATCATTGCTTCGGGTCATGATAAAAGATGTCTTTAAGCATAAATTAATAATTAATGATTCGACTAAAGCTCGGGTTCGACCTCCTCCCCGAACCGTTAAAAGCAATCTAAGTATCCTCGACTGCTACCCATTTCTGTCCCGTCCACATGTGCTTCTTACCGTCTATGATTTTTATCTTTATACCTCCAATGGACATTTTCTCGGCTAACATCGACCTCATCTCATTTAAGTTATCCACAGTTTTTTTATCTGCCACGCAATTCTTTTTATTTAAATCTTTTTCTTTATTCTTGTTAGTCAGTCCAGTGGACCGATCCCACCGGTCTGTATGACCGAACTGCCAGTCAGGCTGACCGATCTGTTTTGAGTTCGGTCTATCTGACCTATCTACTTTTAACAGGTAGTACACATTTGAAAATTTCCGGCGTTTCTTGTTTATCAGTCCAAGCTTGATCATCTGTCGGATACCTCTCTGCACACTGGAAACACTCGAGCCGATTTTGTCAGCAATAAGCTTATGAGATGGAAAACAAAAACCCTCCTGATTGGCGTGTTCAGCGAGACAATTATAAATAGCAATGCCGATCGGTTTGATTTTGCTTCCGTACTCATCGAGAAGTACTTTGCTAATCCAGAACCAATCGCCATTTCTTAAATCTCTTACTTTTATTTTATCGTCCGACATGGCCGTGAATAAAAAGGCGTGACCGACCCACAGATCGCGCCTTATTCCTCCCTTCACGCCTGGCGTCATTGAGGGGAGAGTAAGGTGCTATCTACCATTCTCTGGATTTCGGCAGAGCTCGGTCGATGTTGTCCATTGCTCTGCAAAAGCCACGCC
>JAQUYY010000209.1 GCA_028691575.1 Candidatus Gastranaerophilales bacterium | reverse complement strand
CTGTTTGCACGTGTTGGCGGAGGAATTTATACAAAAGCAGCCGATGTCGGCGCTGATTTAGTCGGTAAAGTTGAAGCGGGTATTCCTGAAGATGATCCCCGAAATCCTGCGGTAATTGCTGATAACGTTGGCGATAATGTTGGAGATGTTGCAGGAATGGGGGCTGACTTGTTTGAATCTTTTGTAGGTTCAATTATTGCAGCTATGACACTTGGTTTTATTATTTTTGGTTATAAAGGTACTATTTTACCTTTAATTATTGCAGCTTCCGGTGTTTTTGCTTCAGTTATTGCTACATTTTTCGTTAGAACCGATGAAAAATCTGATCCTATGAAAGCATTACACGCAGGAACTTTTGGTGCTGCAATAATCCTTGTTGCTATTTCATATTTTGCAGTAAGTTATATTTTGCCTGCCGAAAATTTCGGAATATTTTGGGCTTTAGTTTCAGGTCTTGTTGTTGGAACAGCCATTGGGGTAATTACAGAATATTATACATCTGCTCATTACAAACCGGTTTTAGACATTGTAAATGCGTCAAAGACTGGTGCTGCAACAAATATTATTGCCGGCTTAGGTGTAGGTATGATGTCAACTTTACTTCCAATAATTTTAATTTGTACAGCAATTATAATAGCTTATAAAACAGGTGGTATTTATGGTATAGCAATGGCTGCTGTCGGAATGCTTGCAACAACGGGAATGATAGTTGCTGTTGATGCTTATGGACCAATTTCTGACAATGCCGGCGGTATTGCTGAAATGGCTGAATTACCGAAAGAAGTTCGTCAAAGAACGGATAAATTAGATTCCGTTGGAAACACTACGGCTGCTATTGGGAAAGGTTTTGCAATCGGTTCTGCTGCTCTAACAGCATTAGCTTTATTAACTGCATTTACTTCTGTTTCTAATTTAGACAGTATAAATATTCTAAAACCTGAAGTTACTGTCGGTGTGCTGTTTGGAGCTTCATTACCATTTATATTCTGTGCATTAACTATGAAGGCAGTTGGTAGAGCTGCTGAAAAAATGGTTGATGAAGTAAGAAGACAGTTTAAAGAAATTGTTGGGATTATGGAAGGAAAAGCTAAACCTGATTATGCCAGATGTGTTGATATAAGTACAAAATCAGCATTAAAACAAATGATATTGCCAGGTTTATTGGCTATAATTGCACCTGTTGCATTTGGTTTATTGTTAAAATCAGAAGCGCTGGGAGGAATGCTTATCGGTGCAATTTCTTCAGGAGTATGTTTGGCTATATTGCTTGCAAATGCAGGTGGGGCTTGGGATAATGCAAAAAAATATATTGAACAGGGAAATTGTGGCGGCAAAGGCAGTCCTGCTCATGCTGCTGCTGTAACTGGTGATACTGTTGGAGATCCCTGCAAAGATACTTCAGGACCTTCTTTAAATATTTTATTAAAACTAATGACCATAGTGTCGCTGGTTTTTGCACCGTTATTTATGTTATAAGAAAAAAATGAAAAATAATAATTCAAACATTTCTGAAAAACTTGGAGTACACCTGCTTGAAAACGGCAGGTGTAGTTTCAAAATTTGGGCTCCTGATGTTCAAAATATTTCATTATGCATTATAGAAGATTCAAATATTGTTAAGGAATATTCAATGGAAAATAACGGTAATTCTGTTTTTTCAGTTATTACCGATAATGTAAAAACAGGGGACTTTTATAAATTTAAATTAGATAATGGGTTGTTGGTTCCGGATGCTTATTCAAAGTTTCAGCCGTTTGGCGTGCATGGAGCAAGTCAAATTATTGACTCTCACTTTAATTGGGAGAATAATATTAATTGGAAAGGTCGTTCCTGGCAAGAAACAGTGATTTATGAACTTCATGTAGGGACATTTACAGAGGAAGGCTCTTATTTAGCATTAATAGACAAACTCGATTATCTCTGTGAATTAGGGGTAACTGCAATCGAATTAATGCCCATTGCTGATTTTACTGGCGAAAGAGGTTGGGGATATGATGGAGTTTCAATCTATGCTCCAAATTCAAGATACGGAACTGTAAATGATTTAAAAAAATTGATTAAAACTGCACATCAAAAAGGGTTAATGGTCTTTAATGATGTTGTTTATAACCATTTTGGACCTGACGGAAATTATTTGTACTGTTATGCTCAATCAGAATTTTTTGATAAATCCGCAAAAACACTTTGGGGAGATGCTATAAACTTTAAAAACCCGATGGTTAGAGATTTTTATATAAATAATGTACTTTATTGGCTTGAAGAATTTCATTTTGACGGAATCAGGTTTGATGCAATTCATGCGATTGAAGATGATTCAGAGGAACATATTTTAGATGAAATAGCTAGAATTACTAAAGAAAAATTTGAGGGAAAAAGAGAAATTCATCTTGTTTTAGAAAACGGTGCCAATCAATCAAGTTACTTAAAAAATGGTTACGATGCTCAATGGAATGATGATTCGCATCATTGTTTTCATACATATTTAACAGGTGAATTTAGCGGTTATTATGTTGATTTTAGCGAACAATCAACAGGAAAAAGCTATGCTCAAAATATTGCAAAAATTTTATCAGAAGGCTTTTTATACCAGGGGCAAGCCTCAATTTATGCAAATAATGTTGTTCGTGGTGAGTATAGCAAGGATTTATCGCCATCTAAGTTTGTTAATTTTATTCAAAATCACGACCAAATAGGCAATAGAGCGTTTGGCGATAGAATTTCAAATAGTTGTAAGATTGAAAAATTGAAAAATATCATTGCTATAAATCTTTTATCACCCTCTATTCCATTACTTTTTATGGGTGAAGAGTGGGCAGCATCTTCGCCGTTTTTATTTTTCTGCGATGTGCCCGATGAATTAAAAGAATCTGTTAGAAATGGTCGTAGAGAAGAATTTTCAAAGTTTCCTGAATTTTCATCTCCAAAAACAAGAGAATTAATTCCCGATCCATTAGATATTGAAACTTTTGAAAAATCAAAATTAAAATGGGACGAAATCAAAGAACATAATCATTTTGAAATGCTGACTCATTATAGAGAACTTTTAGAATTGAGGAAAAATTTTATAATCCCATTGATTATCGATATTAATCAAGAAAAAACAGAGATTACGGAATTTTCTAAAAGCGCTTTTGCAGTAAGTTGGCATACTAAAGACAAAAAATTAACAATATTAGCAAATCTTGGTGATAATGAGGTTGAAATTCCGAATAATTCTTACTCCGATTTAATTTATCCGGTTTCTGATAAAAAAATAATTTTAAACGGTAAATTAAGAACAATCACAGGAAATACTATTTTGGTTTTTGTTGATACTCTCTAGTGCAAACTTCTTGCTAAAAATCAATAACTACTTTATAATTATGTTAAAAAATAATAATTAAGAGGAATTGAGTATATTATGAAAAAGAAATTTGGATTCACCCTAGCAGAGACATTGATAGTCATTGCGATAATCGGAATAATAGCATCAATAGTTACGCCGATGTTATTTGGTACAACAAGCGATGCTGAATTAAAAGCGGCATGGAAAAAAACATATGCTGATTTTTCTCAAGCTACATTAATGATTATTGCTGATAATGGCGGGTCTTTAAAAGGCATATTTACCGGAGATACTGCCGGAAGTGAAGATTTAAAAAATGCTTATGCCTCTAAATTAAATATAATAAAAGATTGTTCAGGAAC